>CAMTXV010000156.1:0-6644 GCA_947085665.1 uncultured Sinobacteraceae bacterium
GAGGCCGTACTGGCGGCGGGCGATACCGAGCACGGGGCGACGGTGCATTTCGTCACCGCCGCGCTCGATGGCGGGCCTGGTGTGCTTCAGGGCGCATTCACCGTTCCGCCACAGGCTTCGGCGCAATCCTTGGCTGAACAGGTGATGCGCGACGTGGAGCTGAAAATCTTTCCGCAGGCACTCACCTGGCTGCTGCGCGACGAGCTGTGCTTGCAGGGTGAGCAGCCCCTGCTGTGTGGCGAGCCGCTGACCAGCCCAAGAACCTTGCGGGACCTTGAGGAGTGCTTTCGATGACTGCGAAATTTTTGCTGCGTGTGGCGACGGTGCTGGCCCTGAGTGCAAGCGCAGCCGTGCAAGCGGCCGTCCTCAACCCGACGCAGATGAGCTACGACGTGACCTGGAGCGGCACGCCGCTGGGTTCCGGCACCCTCACGCTCACCGCCGAGCCCAACGATTGCTATCGCTACGAGATGGCCACCAAGCCGATTGGCGTGGTGAGCTGGATCTACGGCGCACCGCGCGAGCTGAGCCAGTTCTGCGTGCGCGAGGGCGTGGTGGTGCCGAGCGCGATGAGCTTTACCAACCCCAAGCGCAGCAAGGATGGTTTTTCGCTGCTCTACGACTTCGCCAAGGGCGAGGTCACCGGCGGCCGCAACGGCGCGCTCGCCGTCAAGCCCGGCACGGTGGACCGCCTGAGCGTGCACCAGGCCGCACGCCTGTGGGTCAAGACCCACATCAACGATGCCAAGCCCGGCACCCTGGTGCTGCCGGTGGCCGATCACAAGCGGGTGAAGACCTACACCTTTGCCATCAAGGGTCGCAGCACCATCGAAACCCCGGCCGGCCGCTTCGACGCCGTGCAGTTCGAGCGCATCGACGACCCCAAGACCACGCTGCGCTTCTGGCTGGCACCGGCGCGCGACTACATGCCGGTGAAGGTGCAGAACATCGAGGACGGCGAAGACAAGGTGAGCCTCACGCTCAAGAAAGGCAGCTGAGCTAGGCTCTGCGGCACCGCCTCACTGGAGTAGCCCATGACCCGTCTCGCACTCAGTCTTGCAGTCGCCGCCGTATCGCTCGCGGCCTGCGGCCAGCCACCGGAAGCGCTCCCGTCCGGTGAGCCGCAGGGCCGCGCCGAAACGCAGCCGGTTCGCAACACGGAAGCCATCGGCTATTCCGGCGATGCCATCGCCAACAAGGTGGATGGCGCGCTGGATGCCAACGACGCCCGCAAGGACGAACTCGACAAGGCGATGGACGCGCAGACCAATCCCTGAGGCCTGAAGCTTCAGGCGGCGATCAGCCCCTCGTCGCGCAGCTTGTCCAGATGCGCGTCGATGTTCATCCGCGCCAGTGGCCAGAGACGCGAGTCCACACCCTGATAGAGCAGCGGCAGCATCTCGTCGGCTGACTTGCCATCCTGGTGCAGCTTGAGCACCGCGGCCTCGCGCAGGCGGCGGTGCTTCAGTGTTTCCTGCAGGCGGTAAGTGCTGCCCATGGCCATGCCATGGCTGGGGATGATCACCGCCGGGTCGAGATCGATCACCTTCTGCAGGGTGGTGAAGTAGGTGCCCATGTGACCTTCCGGCTTGGCGATCACCACCGTGCCGATGCCCTGAATCAGATCGCCGACGATGAACCAGCTCTTGCTGTCTGGCATCAGCGCGATCTGCCCGGCATCGTGGCCCGGCACCGGCACCACGCGCACCGGCTCGCCCAGCCAGCGCGTCACCACATCGCCCTCGACATAGGTGCGCAGCAAGAGCTCGCCGAAATAGGTGGAGTCCTTGGCGGTGATGAAGCGGCGGGTGGTGTCGCTCAGCGCCAGCGGAATGTCGTAGTGCGCGGCGATTTCGTTGGCGAACTGGCGGTGATCGGGGTGGTGGTGCGTGAGCAGCACCTCGTCCACGCCCACGCGGTCCAGCAGTCGGTAGAGCCTGGCGAGTTCTTCACGGTCGGCGGGCGAGGGGTCAACCAGCACCTTGTAGCTGTCGCCAATCAGAAAGGCATTGGTGTGCGTGGCCGGCGGCAGGGTGTGGCTCTTCACCGGGATGATGCGCAGACCATTGAGCGGTTCCAGCACGCGGCAGGCATCCTCGTAGTCACGGTCGGTGTCGAGATCAATCACGGTGTCGCGCGCCGTGTTGGCAGCCAGTGCCGCCACGGTGTCGAGGGTGGGCGGGGCCAGCAGCAGGCGGCCGGTCTGGTAGCGGGCCAGCCAGCCGCCAGCCACAGCCCAGCTGGCCTCGGAGTGCTCGCGGGTATCGAGCGCCAGCGCCGGCTTGGTGGCGAGATCAATGCGCAGGAAGCGGGTGCGGAAACGCGCCGCGGCGATGGGCGGAGTGGTGGCCTCGCCCAGCACGCGTACGGCCAGCACCTGGCCTGCGGCTGCGAGTGCATCAAGGTCCAGGCCCAGTTCTTCCTGCACCTCGCGCACGATGCCCACCAGCACGCGGGTTTCAGCCTCGGCGCAGACCAGCCTGGTCACGCCCTGGGCGTCCTCGGCTTCAATCTTGCCGCCGGGGAAGGCCCAGTAGCCTGCGAAGGATGGCAGCTGGGGCTGGCGCCGCACCATGAGTATTTCGCCCGCGCAGCAGAGCACGGCGGTGACGGCATCGCGGATGGCAGCAGGCTTGGTAACACTCATGGCAGGACTTCTCGTGGATCGTTGTCTATCCTCGCGTCTGACCGCCCGCAAGACAACGCCATGATTGATTTCAGCTTCATCGACATGCCCCGCATCGTCACCGAACACCCGACGATTGCCACCATTGCCCTGGTGGCTGGGGGCGTGCTGTTTTCGTTTCTGGTGGAGTGGCTGGCGGCCGGGCTCGATACCGGGCGCTACCAGTGGCAGCGCCGCTTGCGTGCCCGGCTGGGCGTGGCCGAGGGCAAGAACATCCCCGAGCTGAAATGGCTGACGCTCAGCTACCAGTTTGTGCTCTGGCCCTTCATCGGTTTTCTGCTGCTGCACGTCTGGGGGCAGCACGATCTGGGTGATCGCGTGAGTGAGGTGCTGACGGGCGGCGGGGTGAAGCTGGGCTCGGTCACCCTGGTGCCCTCCCACCTGCTGCTGGGCATTCTCTGGTTCGTTTTGCTCATCACCTTTGGCCGTTGGCTGAAGAAGAAGCTGGAGCAGGACTGGCTGCCGCTGGCGCATCTGGAAGCCAGCGTGCGGGTTTCGATTGCCACGCTGTTTGGCTACGTGGCGGCGGTGGTGGCCCTCATGGTGGGGCTCTCGGTGGCGGGGCTGGATATCTCCAAGCTCGCCATCGTTGCCGGTGCGCTGTCGGTGGGCATCGGCTTCGGCCTGCAGAACATCTTCAACAACTTTGTCTCGGGGCTGATCCTGCTCTTCGAGCGCCCCGTGCGGCTGGGCGACTACATCAAGGTGGGCGGCATGGAGGGCTTCGTGCGGCGCATCCGCATTCGTTCCACCGAGCTGGAAACCTGGGATCGCACCAGCATCATCGTGCCCAATTCGGAACTGCTCAGCAGCAAAGTGGAGAACACCGGCTACCACGACCAGACCGGCCGCCTGGTACTGCCCATCGGCGTGGACTACAAAGCCGACCCCGAGCAGGTGAAGGCTCTTCTGCTGCAAGCGACCGAGGGCGTGGAGGGCATTGTTCGTGAAGGGCAGGTCATCGGCCTCACTGGCCCCTGGGTGCTGTTCACCGATTTCGGCGACAGCGCGCTGCAATTCGAGCTGAGAGCCTATGTGGAAGACCTCAACAGCAAGATGGGCATTGCCAGCCAGCTGCGCTATCGCATCTTCAAGCTGTTTTCAGAGGCCGACATCAACATCCCGTTTCCGCAGAGCGACGTCTGGGTGCGCAACTGGCCACAGCGCCCTGCGGAAGAGCGTCCGCCACTGGGGCCTGGCGGCCTGGAAGCCGTCGAAAGGACGTAGGCGGCAGCACGCGCACTCGCTAGTCTTGTGGCGGCAATCCGCTTGCCGAGTCTTCATGCAGCAATCCAACGGAAGGAGAACCCATGGCTGACCTGAGTGCGTTTACCGTGAGTGCTTACATGACCACCAATCTGCTCACCTTCAAACCCGATACGGATGTGATGGCAGCCATCGGCCAACTGCTGAAGCGCGGTCACTCTGGCGCGCCCGTGGTGGACGATGCCGGTTTGCTGGTGGGTATGTTGTCGGAGAAGGACTGCCTCAAAGTGGCCGTGATCGCCAACTACGAAGGCGTTTCACCCGGCGTGGTGCGTGATTTCATGTCGGCCAAGGTGGCCGCACTGGATCCCGAAATGACCCTGCTCGATGCAGCCACCCGGTTTCTTGATGCGCCCTACAAGCGGTTTCCCGTGGTGGAGAGCGGCCGCCTGGTGGGGCAGCTGTCCCGCAGCGATATTCTTCGCGCCATTCACGACGCTGTTTAGCCCTGAACTTGGCGGCAAAGCCTTGTGCAGTTGCCCCAGGGCGGCGGGGTTCCTCCCTCGCCCTTTGAACCACGCCAGCCATCTGCTGGCGTTACCACCGAACTACTCTGCCCATGCCTTTCGATTTCCCCCCACCGCCAACCCCGCAGCAGGGTGAGCTGGCTGCCCTCCTGGCGGACTCGGCCACCGGGGCGGTGTCGGTGGAAATCGGGATCTACGTCCTTCGGGTGTTTGCGCCGGATATTTTCAGCGAAGCCGAGATTCGCACTCTCACGGCAGGCACGGTGGATCTGTCGCGCGCTGTGCGTGCACTCAATGCGGCCGCGCAGAACAAGGGCATCGTCGCGCCCCGCACGCTCTACCTGCGTGATGGCGATGACATTTATGTGAGCATTCGCGCGGGCACGCTCCAGAGTGTGGAAGGGCCCAAGCCCTTGAAGCCCTACTTTGAAAGCCTGGTGAGCGAGAAGCCGCTGCGGCTGGAAGACTTCGAGAAGAAGCGCCTGCTGGCCGGTGTGCATGCTGGCCGCCTGGGCGCCGATATTGCCCCGGTGTTCACGCCCACCGAGAGTGAGGGTTATCAGCTCGCCCTCAAGCGTGGCACCGAAGTGGTCAGCCCCGGAAGTGTGAGGCTGGGATTCAGCAACTTCGGCAATCGCTTCACCGGCCGCGAGTTCCTTGATTTCGATGCCCGGCAGGGCACGCGCTGGGGTGACGAGTTTTCGGCCCAGGCCCGCACCGCCGCCACCATCACCGGCATTGACGACGTGGAGCCCGGCAACGAATACAACGAGCTCCAGCTGGGCTGGAACCGCGTCACCCCGCTGGGGCTCTTCGGCGTTGGCGGACGCATGATCGACTACCGCCAGCAGTTCAGCACGCTCGCGCTCAACGGCCACATCAAATCGCTGGACCTCAACTACACCGGCATCGTCACCGCCACCGCCAGCCAGCGCCTGACGCTACAGCTGCGCGCGGACTACATCGAGAAGCGTCTGGAGTTTGCCGCCAGTGGCAACCTGGCCCAGCTGGAGCCCTATGCCTCGCTGGAACTGGGCGCAGCCTGGGCGGCAAGCTTCCGCGTGCTCGGTCAGGGGCTTCTCAGCCAGACCTCACTCGCCGTCCGCCGGGGCCTGGGTGAGCAGGGCAGGGCCCTGACCAACAGTGAGCTCGACTACTGGTTGCTCAAGCCCGCCTTCACGCTGCGCACGCTGGGCGAGGGCTTTACCGGCGAGTTGCAGCTGCTCTCGCAGCTGGCCACGGTTTCGGTGCCCGAGCAGCAGCAATGGGTGGTGGGTGGCGTTGGCAGCCTGCATGCCTACGTTCCGGGTGTGGTGATCGGTGATCGTGGCCTCGCGGCCCGGCTGGTGGGCGAGGCCCCCAGCTGGACGCTGGGCAGTTTCACACTCAAGTCGCGCCTGTTTCTGGAGTGGGGTGCGGCCGAATACAGCAACGCCGTGCCGGGCCAGCCCCAGGGTCGGCAATCGGTCTCTGATGTGGGGGGTGAGCTGGTGCTGGGGCTGGGCCCGTTTTTTGAAACCGCGCTGGCGGCAGCAATGCCCCTCCACGATTCCGGCATCAACCGGCAAACCCGTGACGACGCGCGTGCTGATTTCCTGTTCCGCTTGAGCGCGAAGTTCTGAAGAGCCGCGTGAAGCCTTTGTGAAGGCTGCGGGGCAGGGCTGGCGCCTCAGGGCGGAATTGCTTAGATTTCAGCCATGTCAATTCCCGTGATTCTCAAACTCGATGCAGGCGGCCTGCCAGTCGGTTGGATTCACTGGCAGACGGCGGTGACTCTCTACGCCCGCAAGCGCGTGTGCTGGGAGGCTGGCGAAGAACGCTTCGCCATTGCCGGCGGCATCAATGCCCGCACCGGCGAGCGCTCGCACTTTGATATCGGTTCGATCATCGCCGTGGCCGATCGCAGCAAGCGCTACACCCGGGGCATTCCGCTGCTCACCAATCGCACGCTGTTTCAGCGCGACCACAACCTCTGCCTGTATTGCGGCGAGCAGTACAACCCGGCACACCTCACGCGCGACCACATCATGCCGGTCAGCCGCGGCGGCGAAACCACTTGGGAAAACTGCGTAACCGCCTGCCGCGAGTGCAACCAGGTGAAAGATGCCCGCACGCCGGAAGAAGCCGACATGAAGCTGCTGGCCGTGCCCTACACGCCCAACCTCGCCGAGTACCTGATTCTGCAGAACCGCAAGATCCTCGCCGACCAGATAGATCGGAAGAGC
>CAMTXV010000157.1:0-1875 GCA_947085665.1 uncultured Sinobacteraceae bacterium
CGCATGTGTACCCGTATTCCACACACCACTACGAGCTGCGCTACTGGCTGGCGAGTGTGGGCCTGCACCCGGAACTCGACCTCAACCTGGTCACCGTGCCGCCGCCCTTGATGGTGCAGCAGCTCGAAGCCGGTCGCATTGACGGCGCCTGGGTGGGTTCGCCCTGGCCGGCGCTGGCCGCCGAACGCGGCGTGGCCAAGGTGCTGTTCGACAAGCGCCAGTTCTGGAACGGTGGGCCAGAAAAAGTCTTCGCCGTCGCCCAGCCCTGGGCCGAGGCCCATCCCGCGACACTGGCCGCCCTACTGCGCGCGCTCATCGCCGCTGGCCGCTGGCTGGATGACCCGGTCAACCATGCACAGGCTGCCTGTTGGCTACAGGCCACGCTGATGCCCGACGTGTCGCCTGAGCTGCTGAACAGCGAGTTGAAGACGCTGCGCTTTCACTCAGGCCTCGCGGGCTTCCCCTGGCGCTCGCACAGCCGCTGGCTGCTGGAGCAGATGCGCCGCTGGAAGCACCTGCCGGCCTCCGCCGATGTGGAACGCGCTGTGGCCAGCTGTCGCTCAGATCTCTATCGCAACGTGGCGCGCTCGCTGGGCGAGCCTCTGCCACTCGGCGACGAGAAGCTCGAAGGTGTGCATGACCTTCCTTATTTAGTTCCCGCTGAGGCGGGCGTCTTGCAGCTGCCGGCTGACCGGATCATGGGTGGTGCAAGCTTCGATGCCACCCGAATGGCATGAGCATTGCTTGATGTGAGCTAGCGCCAACGACGGCGCTACCGCGTGCCCTGATCGGGTGCGCACGAGACAAAGGCGTCTCGTCCTGGCTGGCTTTGAAAAAAGCCGTGTTGGGGCGAACGCCTTTTTTGTTGCCCGTCGTTTTTGTTGCTGCCGGAGTTTGATCCGATGTTTGATTCCCTTCGCCCCAAATTGGTGCTCGTCGGCCACGGCATGGTCGGCCAGAAGTTTCTGGAACAGCTGCATGCGCAATCCCCCGGCGCGTTTGACGTGACCGTGCTCTGCGAAGAGCCGCGCCCTGCCTACGACCGCGTGCATCTGTCGAGCTACTTCACCGGCACTACGGCCGAGCAGCTCTCGCTCACGCCCGATGATTTCTTCGCCTGCAGCGGCTACGTGCTGAACCTTGGCGAAGGTGCCGCCAGTATCGACACCGCTGCAAAAACACTCGTCACCACCCAGGGCCGCACGCTCTCGTATGACGCGCTGGTGCTCGCCACCGGCAGCTATCCCTTCGTGCCGCCGCTGCCCGGCAAGGACCGCGCGCACTGCCTGGTCTACCGCACCATCGAAGACCTCGAAGCGATTGCGGCCTCGGCCAAGATGAGCAAGATCGGCACCGTCGTCGGCGGTGGCCTGCTCGGTCTCGAAGCCGCCAAGGCGCTGAAGGATCTCGGCCTCACCACGCATGTGGTCGAGTTCGCCCCGCGCCTCATGGCAGTGCAGATCGATGACCTCGGCGGCCGCCTGCTGCGCCGCAAGATCGAGCAGCTCGGTGTCACCGTCCATACCCAGAAGAACACCAAGGAGATCATCGACGGCGAGACCGCGCACCACCGCATGGTGTTCGCCGATGGCGGTCATTTGGAGACCGACCTCATCCTGTTCTCCGCCGGCATCCGCCCGCGCGATGAGCTGGCGAAGTCCTCCGGCCTCGCCATGGGCGAGCGCGGCGGCATCTGCATCGACAACCACTGCCGCACCTCAGATTCGAGCGTCTACGCCATCGGCGAGTGCGCGCTGTGGGAGAAGAAGATTTATGGATTGGTCGCACCCGGCTACCAGATGGCTGAAGTGGCTGCGGCTTCTGTTTCCCTCTCCCTCCGGGAGAGGGTGGCGGCGCAGCCGACGGGTGAGGGCG
>CAMTXV010000158.1:0-3503 GCA_947085665.1 uncultured Sinobacteraceae bacterium
CGCGTTGACGCCCTCGCACAGCGATTTGATCGAAGCGCTCTTGCCCTCCATCGGAATGCGCCGGGCCAGATCACCCGCCTTGGCGGCCACCACCACGGTCTGGGTCTGCTCCACCGCTGTGGTCAACGTCTCGGAGGCCTTCACTTGCTCGGTGATGTCGGTGGCGTACTTCACCACTTTGAAGGGCTTGCCGTTCATGTCGAAAATGGGGTTGTAGCTGGCCTGTATCCAGATTTCCTTGCCGCCCTTGCCCAGCCGCTGATACTGGCCGGCATCGTATTCGCCGCGGCCCAGCTTCTCCCAGAAGAGCCGGTATTCGGGCGAAGCCCGATACACCGCATCAGCGAACATCGAGTGGTGCTGACCTTTGATTTCTTCCAGTGAGTAACCCAGCGTTTTCAGGAAGTTCTCGTTGGCATTGAGGATCTTGCCGTCCATGCTGAACTCGATCACCGCCTGCGCCTTGCTGATGGCCGCGAGCTGGCCGGAGTAATCCGCCGCCTGCAACTTGGCGGCCGTGATGTCGCTGGCGTATTTCACGACCTTGAAGGGCTTGCCCTTCTGGTCGTAGATCGGGTTGTAGCTGGCCTGGATCCAGATTTCCCTGCCGCCCTTGCCAACGCGCTTGTACTGACCGGCGTCGTACTCGCCGCGACCGAGTTTTTCCCAGAACAACTTGTATTCGGGGCTGGCGCGATACACCGCGTCGACGAACAGGCCGTGATGCTGACCTTTGATTTCCGCCAGGCTATAGCCCACCGCAGCGCAGAAATTGTCGTTGGCATTGAGGATGGTGCCATCGAGTGTGAACTCGATGACGGCCTGCGATTTGTGGATGGCCGCCAGCTGACCTTCGAGATCAGCGCGGCGCAGCGCCTCCGAGCTGGCACGGGTGGCCACGATGCTCTCTGCACGCTCGCGATGCACCAGCTGGGAAGGTCGGCGAGTGGCCTTCTTCACCGGCGTGACTTTGGAGGACTTCACCGACTTGGCGGAGGTTTTGGCTTTCATGGAGGGTCTGCCGGTTCAGGGTGTGGGAGGGGTGGCCGCAGGACGCAGCCAGGGTGTGGAAGAAGGCTTGGGATTCATGTCGGATTCCTGTCGGGCATCAGCCCGCACAAGAGGTGGCGAGGGGCTCACTGCAAGCCCTGCGCCTGCACATCCATCAGCGCCATGTCGGTGGCGGACATCAGTTTTTCGATGTCCACCAGAATCAACATGCGCTGCTCCAGTGCGCCCAGGCCGGTGATGTATTTGGTGTTCACGCCGCCGCCGAACTCCGGTGCGGGGCGAATCTGGTCGGGGTTCAGCTGCATCACGTCGCTAACGCCATCCACCACCATGCCCACCACGCGGCGGCCGAGATTCAGAATGATCATCACCGTGAACTCGTCGTAGACGACGCGGCCGAGCTTGAACTTGATGCGCATGTCCACCACCGGCACGATGGTGCCGCGCAGGTTGATCACACCCTTGATGAAGTCCGGCGCATCGGGCATGCGCGTGATGGTGTCGTAGCCGCGAATCTCCTGAACCTTGAGGATGTCGACGCCGTATTCCTCCTCGCCGAGCGTGAAGGTGAGGTACTCCTGCACCATCGCCTCGATGGCGTTGGTGCCCTGGTGGCTGGGAACAAGGGCAGTGGCAGCAGACATGGCGGGGCTCCGTGGTGTTGCGAAAGGGTTAGGCGGCCAGCGAGGGCGCGGTGCGGCGCACCAGCTCGGCGGCATCCAGAATCAGCGCCACGCGGCCATCACCGAGGATGGTGGCGCCCGACATGTAGGGCACGCGGCGGTAGTTGCTCTCTAAACTCTTCACCACCACCTGCTGCTGACCCAGTAGCTCGTCCACGGCCAGCGCCAGCTTGCGGCCCTCCGACTCGATGAGGATGAACAGGTTGTGTTCGGGTGCCGCACTCATCGGCAGCTGCACCAGATCGTGCAGGGCCATCAGCGGCACCATCTCGTTGCGCACGCGCACCACGCGGCCGGCGCCGCCGACGGTGCGCACGTCTTCCCTACGGGCTTGCAGCGACTCCACCACCGAGGCCAGCGGCACGATGAACACCTCGTTGCCGACGCCAATGCTCATGCCATCCAAAATGGCGAGCGTGAGCGGCAGACGGATGGTGATATGCGTGCCCTGCCCCGGCTTGCTCGCCAAATCCACCTGGCCGTTGAGCGCGAGGATGTTCTTCTTCACCACGTCCATACCCACGCCACGACCAGAGACATCGGTGACGATCTCGGCGGTGGAAAAGCCGGGCGCGAAGATGAGCTGGTTCACCTCGCTGTCGCTCATCGCCTCGCTCACATCCAGGCCATTGCTGCGGGCCTTGGCGAGAATCTTTGCGCGGTTGAGGCCACGGCCGTCGTCGATGATCTCGATGACGATGTTGCCGCCGCGATGGCTGGCCTTGAGCGTGATCGAACCTTCGGCAGTCTTGCCGGAGGCGATGCGCTCTTCCGGTGTTTCAATGCCGTGATCGAGCGAGTTGCGCACCAGGTGCGTCAGCGGGTCGGCGATCTTCTCGATCACGCTTTTATCGAGTTCGGTATCGGCGCCGATGGTGTCGAGGCGGATCTGCTTGCCGAGCTTGGCTGCGAGGTCATGCACCAGACGCGGGAAGCGGCTGAACACGAAATCCATCGGCAGCATGCGAATCGACATCACCGATTCCTGCAACTGCCGGGTGTTGCGGTCGAGCTGACCTAAACCGGCCAGCAGCTTCTCGCACAGCGCCGGGTCCAGCGTGCTGGCCTGCTGCGCCAGCATGGCCTGGGTGATGACCAGCTCGCCGACGAGGTTGATGAGCAGGTCGATTTTTTCGGTGGGCACGCGGATGGAGCCGCCGCCATTGCTGGTGGCCGCCGCTGCACTGCTGCTGGCCGCAGTTTCGTTGCGGCGCTCGCCCGCGCGGCGATCCGGGCTGGCGCGGCGGTCATCGGACTTGCCGCCTTCAATGACGGTGAGCTGTGGTTTGCCAACCTTGGGCTCGGGCGCCTTCAGGGGCTCGATCACCAAGGTGCATTCGTCTTCCACCCAGGAGAACACCTCGCGCACCACCGCCTCGCTCACGCCTGAGGCGAGTTGCAGCTGCCAGCCAAGGTGCGCCTCTTCGGGATTGGTGTCGGCAAGTTTCAGCCCCTGTTCGAGCACCGGCTCGGCACTGAGCGCGCCCAATGTGGCCAGCTCACGCAGGATGCGCATGGGCTCGTTGCCGCTGCGGAACAGCGAGGGCTGCGGCAGAAAGCGGATGTTCCAGCCCTTGGCCGGCTCGGCGGCCTCGACGACTGCTTGAGAGACTGGGTTTGCTGCTGCCGGCGCGGCGCTGCGGCCATCGGTGGCCAGCGTGGTTTCCAGCGCCAGCTGATGACGCGCGATGAGCGGCACATTCACCTCGCGCGCATCCTGTGCGGCGTGCAGCAGCTCGCGCACAGCGTCGCTGCTCTTCAGCAAGAGGTCCACGTTCTCGGCCGTGACCACGCGCTTGCCGCTGCGCA
>CAMTXV010000159.1:0-3203 GCA_947085665.1 uncultured Sinobacteraceae bacterium
CACCGGCTACATCTACGCCGGCAACATCGACTTCGTGGTGGATGAAATCGCGCTCGACAAGATGCCGGAGATTCCGGTCAAGATCATGATGAACGTCGGCACGCCGGAACAGGCTTTCGACTTCGCCGCCCTGCCCCATCGCGGCATTGGCCTGGCGCGGCTGGAGTTCATCATCAACCGCCAGATCGGCATTCACCCCAAGGCGCTGCTGGAGCTGGACTCGCAATCGCCCGAAGTGAAACGGCAAATCCTGCCGATGATTGCGGCCTACGCCTCACCCGCCGAGTACTATGTGCAGCGCCTCGCCGAAGGCATTGCCACGCTCGCGGCGGCGTTTGCGCCAGAGCCCGTGATCGTCCGCTGCTCGGACTTCAAGTCCAACGAATACGCCAACCTCATCGGCGGCAAGCGCTACGAGCCGCACGAGGAGAATCCGATGATCGGCTTCCGCGGTGCGAGCCGTTACATCTCGCCCGATTTCCGCCCCTGTTTCGATCTGGAATGCCGCGCACTGAAATATGTGCGCGACGAGATGGGGCTCACCAATATCAAGGTGATGATCCCGTTCGTGCGCACGCTGGGCGAAGCCCAGCGGGTGAATGAAATCCTGGCCGAGAATGGTCTCGCACGCGGCAGCAACGGCTTGCAGCTGATCATGATGTGCGAGCTGCCCAGCAACGCCGTGCTGGCCGAAGAGTTCCTCGAATACTTCGATGGCTTCTCGATTGGCAGCAACGACATGACCCAGCTCACGCTCGGCCTCGACCGCGACTCCGCCACCATCGCGCATCTCTTCGACGAACGCGATGGCGCGGTGAAGAAGATGCTCGGCATGGCCATCGCTGCCTGCAAGAAGCACAACAAGTACATCGGCATCTGCGGCCAGGGCCCCAGCGACCATCCTGATCTGGCCAAGTGGCTGCTCGACCAGGGCATCGAGTCGATGAGCCTCAACCCGGACACCGTGGTGGAAACCTGGCTGTTTCTGGCAGGCCAGAAGGCGGGCTGAACATGAGCGAGATCAATCGTCGCGCAGTCTTTCTGCGCAAGCTGCGCACCCTGCATGGCTGGCTGGGACTCTGGGGAGCCGCCATGGGACTCGCCTTTGGCGCTACCGGCATCCTGCTGAACCACCGCAACATCCTGAAACTGCCGGTGACACTCATGGAGAAATCCAGTGTGCAGCTGAGCGTGCCCGCGCCGGCGCGCACCTCGCCCGAGGCGCTGGCGGAATGGTTGCAAACCGAGCATGCCGCGCCCACCCAGACCGCGGTGCGCATCAAGAATGAAGCGGCCGCCACCGTATTGTTTGATGGACGCCCCGTGGAGATTCCTGCCCGCTGGACGCTCACCTTCCACGCTCCGCAACGCGCCTACACCGCGGAATACTGGGCCGGCTCCGAACAGGTGAAGTACGACAAGCAGGATGGCGGTGTGCTCGGCACCCTCACCCGCCTGCACAAGGGCTACGGCATCAACGTGTTCTGGGTGTTACTGGTGGATGCGTTTGCCGGTGCGCTGATTCTGCTCAGCCTCACAGGCCTGCTGATGTGGACAAAGCTACAGACGCCGCGTCTGGCCGGTGTGGCGGTGGCACTCACGCTGCCAGCGCTTGCAGGCCTCTGGTACCTGGCTTTCGCGTGAGCCGGCAGCTCTCGCCACTGCTGCGCCTGGGCTTAGGCCTCTGCGCCTTGCTGGGTGCCACGCTGGTGCGTGCCGACGAACCAGGGCGGTTCGATTACTACCTGCTGGCGCTGTCGTGGTCACCGCAGTATTGCGCCAGCGAGGCACGGCCCGGCGACCCACAGTGCGCGCGCCCCTATGCCTTCGTGGTGCACGGCCTCTGGCCTCAGCACGAGCGCGGCTGGCCCGCCCACTGCGGACGCGGCGAGTATCTGTCGGAAGCGCTGATCGACAAGGCGTTGTCCTTCATGCCCAGCAAGGCGCTGGTCATTCACCAGTGGCGTAAGCACGGGGTGTGCTCGGGTTTGTCGGCGCGCGACTACTTCGCCACCACCGAGCGGGCCTATCGCAGCATCCAGATTCCACCCGCGTATACACAGCCGGCTACGGCGCTGACGCGCAGCACCAGTGCGCTGGAGCGCGACTTCCTGCTCGCCAATCCGTCACTGCGCAGCAACGGCATTGCGGTGCAGTGCAGCAGCCGCTACCTGCGGGAAATCCAGATCTGCATGGATAAATCACTCAAGCCGCGCGCCTGTGGCAGCGATGTACGCGACCGCTGCAAGGGTGATTTTGTGCTGCGCCCGACACGCTAGATCGCTGGCTCACCGCCAGCGGTCTGGCTGCTGCGCGGCGGCTGCTTGGGCAGCGTCAGCATGAAACGGGTGCCCTGCCCCTCACCGGCAGATTCCGCAGTGAGACTGCCGCCCAGATGCGCAGCGATCTTGCGGCAGATGGCCAACCCGATGCCACTGCCCTCGTATTCATCCTGCGAGTGCAGACGGCGAAAGATCTCGAAGATTTTTTCCAGCTGATCGGGCGGGATGCCGATGCCGTTGTCTGCAAGGCACAGTTGCCAGTGCTGGGGTTGTTCCACTGCGGTGAGGCTGATCTCCGGCAGCGCGCCAGCCGGCTGGAATTTCAGGCTGTTGGCGACCAGATTTTGCAGCAGCTGACCCAGCAGCCTGTGCTCGGTGGCTAGTGTGGGGAGTGCGCCCACCGTGATCCGCGCGCTGCGCGCTTGAATGTCTGAGGCCAGGGCAGTCAGCACACGATCGACCGTAGAAGCCAGCGGCAACTCTTCGACGGCTGAATCCTTGCCACGACCGATGCGGGACAGCTGCAGCAGATCGGCAATCAGCGATTGCATCTGCTGAATACCCTTGTGGATGAAATCGAGGAACTCGCGGGCGTCGTCCTGCAACACACCGCCGTAGCGCTTCTCCAGCAGCTTGGCGAATCCGGAGATATTGCGCAGTGGCGCCTGCAGATCGTGACTGGCGATGTAGGCAAATTGCTCCAGCTCCGCCGCACTGCGCCGGGCCTCGGCGAGCGAGACATGCACCTCGGCTTCGGCCGCCTCACGGGCTTCAATTTCCCGCTGCAATTGCGCGTTGGCCTCGGCGAGCTGGCGATTGGCCTCAGCCAGCTTGGCGTTGGCCTCTTCCAGCTCTTCGGGCGAGCGCATGGCGAGCAGCTTGGGCACCAGCGGAATAATGGACACGGCAGTCGCCACCGAG
>CAMTXV010000160.1:0-6583 GCA_947085665.1 uncultured Sinobacteraceae bacterium
ACGGCTGCTGGAGACTCAGCTGCCCAATGCCTTGCCCGAGCGCACCCAGGGCTTGCGTGTCAGTTTGCGGCGACTGGCGCTGCGCGCCCGCTTGGCGAGCTTCGGTATTGGCCTGTGCACCAGCAGTGCGGTGTTGATCAGCGCCGTGGTGATCGTGCTGTTTCTGGGCTCACTGCTGGACATGAACCTGCGCACGCTCATCGCGGTGCTGTTCATCGCCGCCATGGTTTGTCTCACTGCCGGACTGCTCTGCCTGCTGCGCGAGGTGTATTTGTCCACCTATTACCTGCGCATCGGTGAGCCAGAGCCTGAGCAGAAGCCCGCGCTGGTGGCAGCGGGCTCTGCGCAAAACCTACCGCCGGGCGGCCCCGGCGGCAGTTAGGCGGAACACGGCCGGTTCCCGCTCGGCCAATTCCAGATCGCCGCTTTTCATCAGCAGGTCGAGTGCGTGGATCAGCGCATTGCGGCCCGGTCGCCAGGCTGCAAGCAGGGTGGTGAAGGGCAGACTGCCGGCGCCGCTGAACAGCTTGAGAACGCGACGGCGTAAATCCTCTTCCTCGTGGCGGTCTTCAATGCGCAGCAGCGGTTCGGCGAGTGCGGCCAGCGTGGGGTCGCTCAGCGGGGCTTTCAGGTACGCATGGCCGGCGGCGGTCAGCATCCAGTAGTTCTCGTAGCGCTTGGTGGCTGGTTGCAAATAGCCGTCGCGCAAGGCGATGTCGATGGCCGCGCGCAGATGCTCGGCACGCTGGCCCATCTCCTGCCAGTAGCGGGTCAACGTGGTGGCAATGAGCTGCTGTCCAGCCACCAGACGGAGGTCACGGAAAATCACCAGCACCTGATTGCGCAAACCAATTTCGGTGGGCGCGGCGTTGAACTCCACGAAGCGGCGCGGCGCCGGGGCGGCCTCGACGGGTGCCTGCTGAACCGGCGCCTGCTGGACTGTCACCGGCGAGGGAGCCGGTGCGGCGGTTTGCAGGGGAGCGGGCTGGAAGCTGCCTGGCGCAGGCAGAGGCGCTGCGGGTGCAGCCACCGGCGCTGCTGCGGCCTGCGGGCGCTGGCGGGTGGCATCCACCGAGCCCACCAGCACCTCGAAGCCACGGGTGGAAAGCCGCACATGCGGATGCTCCAGTCCGGGCGTCATCACCAGCAGACCCTGCGCAAACAAAGACTCCAGCGCAGTGCGCAGCTGCGTGAAGGGCCGCTGTGTGGCCATCCACTTCTGCTGCAGGGTGGCAAACGGAGTGCCGTCAGTGATGCTGACGCTATGGGCATTGAGCCAGCGCAGCAGGTCGTCTGCATCGTCTTGTGTGGGCTCGCTCATGCGCGGGTTCTGTGAGGGGTGTGACAGGACTATGGCGAGCCCTTTCGTCGCGGGCAAGAGCGAGGGCTACCCTGCGGCTTCAGCGCAAGGCGGCCCTGGTCTTCAATCGTCGCGCAGCAGGGCGTTGATGGCGGTTTTGGCGCGCATTTGGGCATCCACCCGCTTGACGATGATGGCCGCGGTGAGACTGTAGCGACCGCCATCCTTGGGCAGCGAGCCCGGCACCACCACGCTGTAGGCCGGCACGCGGCCGTAGCTGATTTCGCCGGTGGCGCGGTCATAGATCGGCGTGCTCTGGCCGATGAACACTCCCATCGACAACACACAGCCCTTCTCGACGATCACACCCTCGACCACTTCACTGCGTGCACCGATGAAGCAGTCGTCCTCGATGATGGTGGGGCTGGCCTGCAGCGGTTCCAGCACGCCGCCAATGCCCACGCCGCCAGAGAGATGCACATTGCTGCCGATCTGCGCGCAGCTGCCCACCGTGGCCCAGGTATCCACCATGGTGCCGCTGCCCACATAGGCGCCGATATTGACGTAGCTCGGCATCAGGATGGCGCCGGGTGCGATGAAGGCGCCCTTGCGCACGGCGGCGGGCGGCACCACGCGTGCGCCCTGTGCCTTGAACTGCTCGGCGTTCCAGCCTTCGAACTTGAGCGGTACCTTGTCGTAGCCCATGAGCGCACCCATGGCGATGGGCGCGTTGTCGTGCAGGCGAAAGAACAGCAGCACTGCTTTCTTCAGCCATTCATTCACCTGCCAGCCGCTGGCGGTGGGCTCGGCAACGCGGGCCTGGCCGCTGTCGAGCAGGGCAATGGCCTCCAGCACCGCAGCACGCAGGGTGGGGTCCTGGGTGTCGAGGGTGGCGCGCTGTTCCCAGGCGGTGTTGATGGTGTCTTGAAGATTCATGGTGTCTGAAGTGAGTCAGTGGAACGGTCGAGGGTGCGCACGATGACCTCATGAAGCTCCGCCAGCAGGTCGCTGTCGGTGAGCGGCTGGTGCGCACGGTCGGTGAGATAGAAAACGTCTTCCGCACGCTCGCCAATGGTGGCGATCTTGGCGGCGTCGAGCAGGATGCCGCGCTTGTGGAAAATACGGCCAATCATGCTCAGCAGGCCGGGCTGATCCGCCGCTACCAGTTCAAGCCGTGTACGGGTGCGGGCAGTGTCCTGGCTGATGTGCACGGTGGTGGGCGTGTTGAAGTGGCGCAGCCGCGTCGGCATGCGGCGGTTGACATCCACCACCGTCACCGTGGGGTCGGCAATCACCTTGGCCAGGCGTTCGCTGATCTCCAGCACGCGGTGCGGAGTGGTGATGGGCGTGCCATCGGTTTCCAGCACCACGTAGCTGTCGAGAGCCAGGCCTGCTGCCGTGGTGTGCAGGCGAGCGTCCAGAATGTTGAGGCCCAGACTCGCCAGTACGCCCGTGGTGAGACCGAACAGATGGTCGCGGTCGCGGCAATAGATGAACACACTGGTGCCGCGATCTTCGAAGTTGCGCACCAGCACGAGGGGTTCCGGCGCTTCCGGGGCCTTCAGCAGCTCTGGCAGATGCCAGGCCAGCTCCTCCGGGGTGTGGCGCAGAAAGTATTCCGACTCGATGCGTGACCAGGCGTCGATGGCGTCAGACTCCTCGATGCCAGCCGCAACCACTTTTTCCAGGGCGCGCACGCGATTCTGTTCTGCGCGCTGCTCCAGCGTGAAGAGGCTATCGAGCCCCTGTTCGAGGGCGCGGGCAGTGGCTTTGTACAGCTCACGCAGCAGCGAGTCGCGCCAGCTGTTCCAGAGCTTGGGATTGGTGCCGCGGATATCGGAGACGGTGAGCAGATAGAGGTAATCCAGCCGCTCGCGGGTGGCAACGGTGTGGGTGAAGGCGGCGACGACTTGTGGGTCCTGCACATCCTGCTTTTGCGCAGTGAGCGACATGGTGAGGTGATGCCGCACCAGCCAGCCCACGACCTCGGCATCGGCATGTGAAAAACCGTGTTCGAGACAGAACTGAATTGCTTCATCCTGTCCCAGCTCGGAGTGATCGCCACCCCGTCCCTTGGCCAGGTCATGGAAGAACGCACCGAGGTACAGCAGCTCCGGCTTGTCCAGCCGCTTGAACACTTCGGAGGGAAAGGGCAGCTCGTCATTGAACTGCGGCATGGCAAGGCGCCGTGCATTGCGCAGCACATACAGGATGTGCTCATCGACCGTGAGGGTATGGAACAGGTCGTACTGCATGTGGCCGACGATGCGCCCGAACGCCGGCAGGTAGCGCCCCAGAACGCCGTAGCGGTTCATGCGGCGCATGCCGTGGGTGAGGCCGCTGCCGTTGCGGAACAACTCGATGAACAGGCTCTTGGTGCGCAGATCCGCCCGCACGCTGGCATCCAGCAGGCGCAGATCGCGGCGGATCAGCCGTAGCGTCTGCGCGCGGATGGCGGTGACCTCCGGGTGCGACTGCATGAGCGTGAAGACTTCAATAAGCGCCCAGGGCTGGGTGGTGAATACCGCCTCATCGCGCGCCTCGATCACCGAGCCGCGAATCTGGAAGCGCGCATTGAGCACATTGATCGCGCCATCGGCACCGCTTTGCAGAATGGCCTCCTCGAACAGCTGCAGCAGCATGTCGTTGAGGCAGCTCAGCGACTTGATGGTGCGGTAGTAGAGCTGCATGAACTGCTCGACGGCGCGGTTATCTGGCCGTGAGCCATCGGTGGGGGCATCGATGTACCCGAACAGGCTTGCCACCTTCACCTGGTGGTCGAACAGCAGCCGGTCTTCGTGCCGGCCGGTGATCATGTGCAGTGCAAAGCGCACGCGCCAGAGAAAATCCTGGCCGGCGAACAGTTCGTCACATTCCTGCTTCGAGAGAAAACCCTTCTCGCGCAGCTCCTGCAGCGAGGTGGCGTTGAAGTGCCGCTTGGCCACCCAGGCAATGGTATGGATGTCGCGCAGCCCGCCCGGTGATTCCTTGACGTTGGGTTCCAGCTTGTAGCCAGAGTCGTCGTACTTGGCATGGCGACGGCGTTGTTCTTCGAGCTTGGCGCTGAAGAAGCGGTCCACCGGCCAGAGCTTGTCTGGTGCAGTGGCAGTGAGCAGTTCGGCGTGCAGCAAGGCGTCGCCCGTGAGCAGGCGCGATTCCAGCAGGTTGGTGATCACCGTCAGGTCTTCGGCGGCAATGCCGGCACACTCGGTAACGGTGCGCACACTGCTGCCCACTTCCAGGCCGATGTCCCACAGAAAGGTGAAGAAGGGTTCCAGCCGCGAGCGGTGCTGTTCAAAGGCCTCTGGGGTGTGCAGCACCAGGAGATCGATGTCGGAATAGGGCAGCAGCTCGCCACGCCCGTAGCCACCGACGGCCACCAGGGCGATGCCTTCGGACTCGCCCAGGTGCCGCAGCCAGACTTCGCGCAAGACCTCATCGATCAGCTGGGCGCGGGCGCGCACCAACACGTCGGCCGGGGCGCCATCGTTGAACAACCCAAACAGCCGTTCGCGGCCCCAGGCCAGGGTTTCCTTGAAAGTGGCAATGGCCGACTTGCCGGTGACCCGCAACCGTCCGCGAATCTTTCGAGTCGAGAACACCTCGGCAGCGGAGGACTCCGTCAGGTCGAGGTCGGCGGTCACAGCGGCTCGTCCTGGCGGCGGGTGAGCACTTCCACGCCGTCCTGGGTGACCAGCACGGTGTGCTCCCACTGGGCCGAGAGCGAGTGGTCCTTTGTAACCACTGTCCAGCCATCGGGCAGCAGACGGGTTTCGTGGCGGCCGGCGTTCACCATGGGCTCGATCGTGAAGGTCATGCCTTCCTGCAATTCAATTCCCGTGCCGGGTCGGCCGTAATGCAGCACCTGAGGGTCTTCATGGAAGATGCGGCCAATGCCGTGGCCGCAGTAATCGCGCACCACCGAGAAGCCATTGCCTTCGACGACCCTCTGCACCGCATGGCCGATATCCCCGAGGCGCGCTCCGGGTTTCACTACACGGATGCCGGCCAGCATGGCTTCGCGAGCCACGCTCACCAGCCGCTTGGCCAGCACGCCGGCTTCACCAACCACAAACATATAACTGGTGTCGCCGTGAAAGCCGTCCTTGATGACGGTGACGTCGACATTGACGATGTCGCCCTTTTTCAGGGGTTTGTCGCCGGGGATGCCATGGCACACCACGTGGTTCACCGAGGTGCAGAGTGACTTCGGAAACGGTGGGCGGTCCGCTGTGCCGCCATAACCCAGCGGGGCCGGGATGCAGCCGAGTACCTCGCTGACGTAGCGATGCCCCTGCTCGTTGATCTCGCCGGTGGTGGCGCCCGCCTTCACGAAGGGGGCGAGGTACTCCAGGACGCTGGCCGCTGCACGGCCGGCGGCGCGCATGGCGTCCTGTTCTGCGGGTGTTTTGATGGTGATGGACATGTGTGCCGCGAGACGGCGGCAACTCATTGTTTGCGAAGGGGGCGCATGGTATAAAGCGCGCCCTTTAATGGCAATCCGCTATGGGGAGCGCTGGCGACTTTAAGTTTCTGGTGCTGTTTCACCATCTCATCCGCGCGAACTTTGGGTGTGCCTTTCATGGGCATGCACCGTGCGGTTAGCCCAAACCCAAGGAGTCATACCGTGACCAATTCAACTGCAAACCTCACCATGCGCCAGCTGCTCGAAGCCGGCGCCCACTTCGGCCACCGTACCCGTTACTGGTCGCCCAAGATGGAAGCCTTCATCTTCGGCAGCCGCAACCGCATCCACATCATCAACCTCGAGCAGACCCTGCCGCTGTTGAAGGATGCCTGCAACTTTGCTGGCAAGCTCGCCGCAAACGGCGGCAAGATTCTGTTTGTGGGCACCAAGCGCGCTGCCCGCGAAGTGATTGAAGAAGAGGCCAAGCGCAGCGGCATGCCCTACATCAGCCAGCGCTGGCTGGGTGGCACGCTCACCAACTTCAAGACCGTCAAAGTCTCGATCAAGCGCCTGAAGGACATGGAAAAGCAGGTTGAGGACGGCTCCATTGCCCGCCTCAACAAGAAGGAACAGCTCAATTTCACCCGCGAGATCGAGAAGCTCCGCAAGTCGCTCGGCGGTATCAAGGAAATGCCTTCGCTGCCCGACTGCCTGTTCATCATCGACACCGGCTTCGAAAAGATTGCCGTCGCCGAAGCCAAGAAGCTCGGTATTCCTGTTGTTGCCGTGGTGGACTCCAACAACAGCCCTGAAGGCATTGATTGCGTGATTCCGGGCAACGACGACGCGACCCGCGCCATCAAGGTGTACACCCA
>CAMTXV010000161.1:0-8055 GCA_947085665.1 uncultured Sinobacteraceae bacterium
CCGATCTACCGCCGCCACTGATGCCTCGCGAAACCAGGGGAAGTGCTCGAACGCCATGAACAGCTCACGTTCCCCCAGCAACAGCCAGACGCCGTGCTTGGAAATGTGGGTGACTTCAGCTTCCAAAGTGCTGCTGCCAGCTGCTGCGGATGCGGTTCTCATGGCGTCTCACTAGCTCCTCTGCTTCGCGTAGCTGCTTGGCGGTCAACCCAAAGTTCTGTGCCAGCTCGACCGCAGGCTCCAACCAGAACTTGGCTTCGCCGTCAGAGTGGTTGACATGCACATGCAGCCGCGGCTCTTCACGCGAGAAAAAGAAAAGTCGAAAGGCGCCCTCCTTGACGACGGTTGGTGCCATGGCCTGATCCTACAACCTAGCCTGTAACTTCCGACGGCCTTGCCGCACGCGCCATTTTGTCCAGCACGCCGTTGACGTACTTGAAGCCTTCTTCCGAACCAAACAGCTTGGTGAGGTTGACGCACTCGTTGACGATGACTCGCCAGGGCACCGAGGGCTGGTGCTGCAGCTCGTAGGCGCCAATCAGCAGCACCGCATGCTCCACCGGGTCGAGCTGGGCGATGGGGCGGTCCAGATGCGGCACCAGCGCCAGGGTCAGCTCATGGGCGTGTTCGATCACGCCGTGCAACAGGGTGTCGAAATAGGCAGGGTCGGCACGGCCCAGGCCATCGTCCTGCTCGCGGAACTGCTTGAGCAGGGTTTCCGGCAGCGTGGTGTTCACCAGCCACTGGTAGAGCGCCTGGGCGGTGACGCGGCGGGCGAGCGCGCGGGGCGAATGGCTGATGTCGCTCATGCCGCAACCACATGCGGTGCGTCGATGACAGCGCGGGTCAGCCGCAGCATCTCCAGCACGGCGGCTGCGCATTCGTAGCCCTTGTTGGTCTTGTCGGGGCGGCAGCGCTCCACTGCTTGCTCCGGCGTGTTGACGGTGAGCACGCCAAAACCTACGGGGCGGCAGGTGGCGAGCTGCACATCCATCAGGCCGCGGGCGCATTCGCCGGCGACGAAATCGAAGTGCGGGGTATCGCCGCGGATCACCGCGCCGAGTGCCACCACGCCATCGAACCGTCCCGACGCCAGAATGGCCGAAGCCGCCAGCGGCAGCTCGTAGGCGCCGGGGGCGTAGAACACTTCGATGTTCTGCGCCACCACGCCCCAGTCTTCCAGACAGGCTTCGGCGCCGGCCAGCAGGGCCTCGACCACCTCGGTGTTCCAGCGCGTGGCCAGCAGGGCGATGCGGGTGTCCTTGAACTCTTTTTTCAGAGGCTTCTTGGGGGCGGCGTAGCCAGATTTCATGTGCTTCAACTTCCTATCAACCGTTAATCGCAGGGAACGTATTCGACCACTTCCAGCCCGAAGCCGGAGAGCCCGTGCATCTTCTTCGGCGTGGAGAGCACGCGCATCTTGCGCACGCCGAGGTCACTCAATATTTGTGCGCCGAGGCCGTAGGTGCGCAGCACCGGGCCGGTGGGCTCGTGTCCCTCATCGGCCTTGTTCAAGCCCACGATCTGCTGCACCAATTCACGCGTGGACTCGGGCTTGCGCAGCAGCACCACCACCCCCTGCCCCTCTTCGGCAATGCGTAGCAGCGCGCGGCGTACCGGCCAGGAGAAGTCGCCATGGCGAACGCCCAGCACGTCCTGCAGCATGTTGCGGATGTGCACGCGAACCAACGTGGGCTTGCGACCATCGAGCGTGCCTTTCACCATTGCCAGATGCACGGTGTTGTCCACCGTGTCCTGGTAGGTGACCAGACGAAACTCACCGAACTCGGTCTGCACATGCGTCTCAGCAATGCGCTCCACTGAGTGCTCGTTCTCCAGCCGATAGCGGATCAGATCGGCGATGGTGCCGATCTTGAGGTCATGTTCCTTCGCGAAGACTTCGAGATCGGCACGACGCGCCATGGTGCCGTCGTCTTTCAGAATTTCGCAGATCACCGCCGCCGGCGTGCGACCCGCCATGCGAGCGAGATCGCAGCCGGCCTCGGTGTGGCCGGCGCGGGTGAGCACGCCGCCGGGCTGCGCCATCAGCGGAAAGATGTGGCCTGGCTGCACCACGTCTTCGGGGCGGGCCTCACTCTTCACTGCGGTGCGCACGGTGAGCGCGCGGTCCTGCGCCGAGATGCCTGTGGTCACGCCCTGGGCGGCTTCGATGCTCACCGTGAAATTGGTGCCAAAACCGGAGCCGTTGTCGCTCACCATCAGCGGCAGGCGCAGGGCGCGGCATTTCTCCTGCGTGAGCGTGAGGCAGACCAGACCACGGCCGAAGCGCGCCATGAAGTTGATGTCTTCCGGCCGCACGGCATCGGCGCACATCAGCAGGTCGCCCTCGTTCTCGCGGTCCTCATCGTCCATGAGAATCACCATCTTGCCGGCCTTGAGGTCGGCAATGATCTCCAGCACGGAATGGATTCCGGCATTGGGGAGGGCGGCTGCGGGGGGCGTCACAGGTGCGTTCATGTCAGTCCTTCTTCGCGGGCCGCGAGCAGACGCTCGAGGTAGCGGGCGATCAAATCCACTTCCAGATTCACAGGCTCGCCGACGGCGAGCGTGCCCAGCGTGGTGTGCTGCCAGGTGTGGGGCACGATCATCACGCCAAACTGCCTGCCCTGAACAGTGTTCACGGTCAGGCTGATGCCGTCGATGGTGATCGAGCCCTTGCGGGCGATGTATTTGGCGATGCTGGCCGGCGCCTCGAAGGTAAGCCGCCAGCCGCGGGCGTCCTCGTGCTTTTCCACCAGATGGCCCACGCCATCGACATGGCCGCTGACCAGATGGCCGCCCAGCGACTTGTGCGGCGTGAGTGCCTTTTCCAGATTCACCGGCTGCCCCTGGCGCCAGTGCTGGGCGGTGGTGGCGGCGAGTGTTTCGGAAGACACATCGGCCACAAAGCCGCCTTCCACAAACTGCACGGCGGTGAGGCAGACGCCATTGACGGCAATGGAGTCGCCCAGATTCGCGCCCTGCAGATAGCCATCGCTGGCGGTCACGGTCAGGCGCACATCGCCGCCGACGGCTTCAACCGCCCGCAGGCTGCCCAGTGATTCGATGATGCCGGTGAACATTCAGAGGTCCTTGAGGGTTGCCGTGATGCGCAGGTCTTCACCGACCCGGCGCACATCGCGGTACTGCAATTGCACGCGGTCCGACAGCTGCATGAGGCCGGGCAGCACTGCCAGGCCCCGCGCCTCGCTGCCCAGCAAACTCGGCGCGAGGTAGAGCACCAGCTCGTCCACCAGCCGCTCGGCCAGCAGCGCGCCGGCAAGCTTCGGACCGCACTCCACCAGCACCGCATTCACCTGCCGGGCTGCCAGTGCCACCAGCGCCTTGGGCAGCGAGATGGAGCCATTGGCGGTGGATTCAACCGTGAGCGCCACAACTTCTGCCGGGGTGCTGCTGGACTCGGATGCACCGAGCCAGAAACGCCGGGCGCCAGCGGCCCAGACCGCGGCGCTGGCCGGCACGCGGCGCTGACTGTCCAGAACAATGCGATCTGGCTGGCGCAGACCTTCGGCTACGAACTCGCGTACCGTCAGCGCCGGGTTATCCGCCAGCACCGTGGCACTGCTGGTGAGCACCGCGCCCGACTCGGCGCGCAGGCGGTGCACATCGGCACGGGCGGCAGCGCCGGTGATCCACTGCGACTCGCCACTGGCCATTGCCGTGCGGCCATCGAGGCTGGCGGCGAGCTTGAGCGTGACAAAGGGGCGCTGCTGGCGCATGCGCAGCAAGAAGCCGCGATTGAGCGCCTCCGCCTCGGCCTGCAGCAAGCCGGTTTCGGTGGCAATGCCGGCAGCCTCCAGCCGCGCCAGGCCTTGCCCCGCCACCAGCGGATTGGGGTCGGGCATGGCAGCGAAAACCTTGCCGACACCGGCGGCAATCAGGGCATCCACGCAGGGCGGCGTGCGGCCGTGGTGGTTGCAGGGTTCGAGGGTGACGAACACTTGCGCACCACGGGCCTGTGCACCTGCCATGCGCAGCGCATGTACCTCGGCGTGCGGCTCGCCGGCCTTCAGGTGTGCGCCCTCGCCCACCACGATGCCGTCCCTGACGATCACGCAGCCGACGCGCGGATTGGGGTGCGCGGAATAGCGTCCGGCTTCCGCCAGCCGCAGCGCGCGCGCCATGTAGTGTGCGGCGCTCTCCACCTACTGCTTGCTCTTGGCCGGCTTCGCCGTCGTCTTGGGCGTGGGCTTGGGCTCGGGCCGGGGCTCCACCGTGGGCAGCTCGGAGCCGATCAGCTCCAGCTGCGAGCGGCGCTCCTCGGCGGTGGGCATGGCCTTGAGCTTCTGGATTTCCTGCTGGAAAGCGTCGACGTCTTCAAACGCGCGGTAGATGGAGGCGAAGCGCACATAGGCCACGTGGTCCAGATCGCGTAGCTCCTCCATCACCCACTCGCCCACTTTGCGGCTGGCAATCTCGCGGTCGCCGGTCTGGCGCAGCTTGCGCTCGATGTTGTCGATGGCGTGGTCAATCTGCTCGGCATTCACTGGCCGCTTGTAGACCGCACTCTCGAAGCCGCGACGCAGTTTGCTCTCGCTGAAAGGCTGCGGCGTACCGCTGCGCTTGACGATGCTGGGCATCGTCAGCTGCGCTTTTTCAAACGTGGTGAAACGTCCCTCGCATTGCTCGCAGCCGCGCCTGCGGCGCACCTGCGTGCCTTCTTCTGCCAGCCGCGAGTCGATGACGCGCGTGTCGGGGCTGTTACAGAAGGGGCATTGCATCGCTCTAACCGATTGCGAATTGCGGATTGCGGATTGCGGAGTTGAGAAGCACGACAGCACTCCTCGCGGCTTGGCGGCCTTGCCAAACCGAAATCCGCATTCCGCATTCCGAAATCATGCGTAGACCGGGAAGCGCGCGCAGAGCGTCTCGACGTTGCCACGCACGGAGGCGATGGTGGCGTCGACGTCAGCACCCGCACTCATCGCGTCAACGATGTCGGCAATCCAGCTGGCGATGCTGGCCATCTCGGCTTCCTTGAAGCCGCGCGTGGTCGAGGCCGGGCTGCCCAGACGCAGGCCGCTGGTCACAAAGGCGCTGCGCGGGTCGTTGGGAACAGAGTTTTTGTTGACGGTGATGTGGGCCTCGCCGAGCTTGGCTTCGGCGTCCTTGCCCGTCACGTTCTTGGCGACCAGATCCAACAGGAAGAGATGGTCGTCGGTGCCGCCGCTCACCACCTTGTAACCGCGCTCCAGAAACACCTTGGCCATTGCTTGCGCGTTGGCGATTACCTGCTTCTGGTAGCTCTTGAAGCTGGGGTCGAGCGCCTCTTTGAACGCCACGGCCTTGGCGGCGATGACATGCATCAACGGCCCACCCTGAATGCCCGGGAACACGGCGGACTGGAACTTCTTGTTGAAATCTTCGCCCTGCCCCTTACTGATGATGATGCCGCCACGCGGCCCACGCAGCGTCTTGTGGGTGGTGCTGGTGACCACATGCGCATGCGGCACCGGGCTGGGATATTCACCGGCAGCGACGAGTCCCGCGATGTGGGCCATGTCGACCCAGAAGAAAGCACCGACCTTGTCGGCAATCTCGCGCATGCGCTTCCAGTCCTTCACGCGCGAGTAGGCCGAGAACCCACCGATCAAGAGCTTGGGCTTGTGCTCGACGGCGAGGCGTTCCATCTCGTCGTAGTTGATCAGGCCAGTTTCGGTATCGAGGCCGTAGGGGACGATCTTGTAGTGCTTGCCGCTGAAGTTGGCCGGGTGGCCGTGGGTCAGGTGGCCGCCCTGGGCCAGATTCATACCCATCACGGTGTCACCCGGATTCACGAGTGCCAAGAACACCGCCGCATTGGCCTGCGCGCCGGAGTGCGGCTGCACGTTGGCGTAATCGCAATCGAAGAGCTGCTTCAGGCGGTCAATCGCCAGCGTTTCGGCAACATCGGCGAACTCGCAGCCACCGTAGTAGCGCTTGCCGGGATAACCCTCGGCGTACTTGTTGGTGAGCTGGCTGCCCTGCGCTTCCATCACGGCAGGCGAGCAATAGTTTTCGCTGGCGATCAGCTCAATGTGCGCTTCCTGCCGCGCGTTTTCGGCGACGACGGCGGCGAAGAGTTCGGGGTCGGCTTTGGCGAGATTGGGGGCGTCTTTAAACATTGCGGAGTGGGGATTGTGGATTTCGAAAGGGGAAGGCTGGGATGGCGGCTTCGGCTGCGGCAGTTCTATCCGCAATCCGAACTCAGCAATCCGCATTGGAGCGGTCAGTCGACGACTTCGAGCATCAGGTCAAGGGCGGCGCGCGAAGGTGCGGCAATCTCCTCCGGCACGCGGATGCGGTTCACCGTCTTGCCCTCGACGAGGCTCTCCAGCACCCAGGCGAGGTGCTGCGGATCGGTGCGGAACATGGTCGAGCACATGCACACCATCGGGCTCATGAACTCGACGGTGACGCCCTTGGGCTTCATCTCGTCAGCCAGACGGTTGACCAGGTTCAGCTCTGTGCCCACCAGCCAGTGCGCGCCAGATTGCGAGCTGCGCACGGTGCGCAAGATGTATTCGGTGGAGCCGACAAAATCGCTCTTCTCGCACACCGCCAGCTCGTTTTCCGGGTGGCTAATGACATAGCCCGTGGGCTGGCGCTCCCGGAACTTGCTGATGTGGTTGACATGAAACATCTGGTGGACGGAGCAGAAGCCCTTCCAGAGAATCATCTTCGCACCACGAATCTGCTCGGCGGTCAGCCCGCCCATCGGCTTCATGAAATCCCAGGTGACCATCTGGTCGAGCGGGATGCCCATGCGCATGAAGGCAGTGTTGCGGCCCAGATGCTGGTCAGGGAAGAACAGCACCTTCTCGCGGCGGGCAAAGCTCCAATCCAGCACAGCCTTGGCGTTGCTCGACGTGCAGACGATGCCGCCGTGGTTGCCGCAGAAGGCTTTGAGATCCGCCGCCGAATTGATGTAGGTGACGGGGGTGACCTGCTGATCCGGGTCGTCGAGCACGGTCTTCAGCTCTTCCCAGCACTTGTTCACCTTCACCAGATTGGCCATGTCGGCCATCGAGCAGCCGGCGGCGAGGTCCGGGAGGATCACCGTGCGCTTGCCAAAGGTGAGGATGTCTGCCACCTCGGCCATGAAGTGCACGCCGCAGAACACGATGTATTCGGCGGTACTGTTGGCGGCCATCTGGCTGAGCTTCAAGGAGTCGCCGGAATAGTCCGCGTGCTTGAACACCTCGTTGCGCTGGTAGTGATGCCCCAGGATGGCGAGCCTGCTGCCGAGTTTGGCCTTGGCGGCGACGATCTTCGCGTCGCACTCCTCATCCGACAGAAAGCTGTATTGGTCGATCGTGGGATCGAACTTGAGAGCGGCGGACATGGGCCCACTCCTTGGCGCGGTTGGCGCGGCTAGAAAGACGGGTGAAACAGCAAGCGATTGTAGCCCAGCAGCGCCTCAACCCCTACCCCTTGTTGTGGAATGAGGGCCGGGTTGAGGCACCGAAGGACGACTACTGAATGTTCAAGGTGGCCGTCGACGTGGTGGCAACCCCCGCGGCGTTGTTCACCGTGGCCGTGATGGTCACGCTGCGCCCGGCGCCGATGCTGGAGGTGGTGGCCAGACCGGCCAGAACGCTGACCTGGCCTGCGGTGCTGCTGTTGATGGACACCAGAGTGGTATCGCTGCTGGTCCAGCCCACATGGCGGGTGATGTCCTGCGTGCGGTTGCTGGCGTAGGTGCCGGTTGCCGAGAACTGGCCGCTGCGACCCGCCTGCACATCCAGACTGGCGGGACTCACCAGAATGGAGTTCAGGCTGTCGGCAATGGGCGTGATGCTGATGGCTGGGGCTGCCACCGGCGCGGGCGTGGCACCAAGGGCGGCGGTATTGAAGCTACCCGTGATCTGCACTGGCGTGCTGGCCTTGAGGGCCAACGCCATATTGGGCTGACCGCTGGTGAACAGGGCAATGGCGGTGGCGTCGGAGCTGGTGAAGCTGCTTTGGGTCGAGAGGTCCTGCGTGCGGTTGCTGGCGTAGGTGCCGGTTGCCGAGAACTGGCCGCTGCGACCCGCCTGCACATCCAGACTGGCG
>CAMTXV010000162.1:0-4261 GCA_947085665.1 uncultured Sinobacteraceae bacterium
ACCTGCGTCCATTCCTCCATGCGCAGATAGCTCACGTAGTGCTCCTTGCACCACTTGCGCAGGGTCTTCTGGTTCATGCCCGCACTCGCCGCCTGCCAGCGCCGCCAGAGGCCCAGCAGCGTCAGGAAGTCCGACTTGATGTGCTTCCACTCCGCATGCTTCTGCCGCGCCTGGGTCTGCGCTTCCAGCGGGTTCTCGTGGGGGTCCTGCACCGAGAGCGCGGCGGCGAGCGCGAACACCTCGCGCTCGCAGCGCGTGCCCTTGCCTGCGAGTGCAACGCGTGCAATGCGCGGGTCCAGTGGCAGACGCGCGAGCTGGCGGCCGAAGGGCGTGAGACGGCGGTCGTCATCCAGCGCGCCCACCACCTGCAGCACGCGGTAGCCCTCGCTCACATGGCGCGATTCCGGCGGCTGCACCCAGGGGAAGTCATCGACATCGCCCAAGCCCAGCGAGGCCATCTGCAGAATCACACCCGCCAGATTGCTGCGCAGGATTTCAGGATCGGTGAAGGCCGGGCGCGCGGCGAAGTCATCCTCGGCATACAGCCGCAAACAGATGCCGGGGCCGACGCGCCCGCAGCGGCCGGCACGCTGGTTCGCCGCCGCCTGCGACACGCCCTCGATCTGCAAACTCTGCACGCCGCTGCGCGGATTGAAGCGGCTCATGCGCGCGGTGCCCACGTCGATCACGTAGCGGATGCCGGGCACCGTCACGCTCGTCTCCGCCACGTTGGTGGCGAGCACGATGCGCGGCGGGCCACCGGTGGAGAACACCTTGTCCTGCGCCGCTGCCGGCAGTCGCGAGTAGAGCGGCAGCACCGCGGCGCGCGGAAAGCGCCCTGCGAGCACGCGCGTGCAGTCGTTGATCTCCCGCTCGCCCGGCAGGAAGACCAGGATGTCGCCATCCGGCGCGCGGCGACCCCAGAGCGTGTCCACGCCATTCGCCACCGCATCTTCGATGTCCGTGTTCTCCTCGGGTGCGGCGTAGTAGTGCTCCACCGGATAGGTGCGGCCGCTCACCGTGTGGATGGGGCAGTCGTTGAAATGCTTCGAGAGCCGCTCAGGGTCGAGCGTGGCGCTGGTGATGATGATCTTCAGATCAGGCCGGCGCGGTGCGAGACGCTTCAGCCAGCCCAGCAGGAAGTCGATGTTGAGGCTGCGCTCGTGCGCCTCGTCGATGATGATGGTGTCGTAGGCCATCAGCTCGCGGTCGTGACTCAGCTCTGCCAACAAGATGCCGTCGGTCATCAGCTTCACTAGCGTGCGCTCGCTCACGCGCTTGTCGAAGCGCGTCTCGAAGCCCACCAGCTCGCCCAGTGTGGTACCCAGCTCCTGCGCGATGCGGTTGGCGACACTGCGGGCCGCGAGGCGACGGGGCTGCGTATGGCCAATCAAGCCCCGCACGCCGCGGCCGAGTTCGAGGCAGAGCTTGGGCAGCTGGGTGGTTTTGCCGCTGCCGGTTTCGCCGCAGATCACCACCACCTGATTGGCAGTAATGGCAGCCGCCAAAAGCTCACGCGCCTGCGAAATGGGCAGCTCGGGCGGGAAGCTGATGACCGCCGGCTTGAGCGCGGCGCGAACTGCATAGCGTGATTGTGCGACGGCAAGGTCCTGCGCGAAGCGTGCGGCGTCGAGTGGCTTCCTGCTCTGCTGCGAACGCTCGATCTGCTGTTGCAGGCGGCGTGCATCGCGCAGGGTCAGCGTGCTGGAATCAAACACCGTGCTCATGGCGCGATTGCGCGTGCAGCACCAGCCGGCAGTTCATAGAGCGCCTCGATTTCTACCGCCAGCTCCCGGCGACAGACCACGCCATGCAACACCTGAGTGGGCGCCAGTGCAGCCAGCGCTTCAGCAGCGTGCGGGTGGCGCGCGGCATCGGCCGCGTCGCTGTAGTAGAGCTTGAAGTTGCGGGGCACGAAATCAGCGGTCACCACACCGGCCTGGGTGGCAGCGGCATCGAGCACGGCATCGAGATTGGCCCGTGCCTCGGCAAACTGCGCTGTCACATCGCCCACATGCCGGCTCTCGTGGCCGACGATGCTGGCCGTGCCGGAAACGAATAGCCAGGCCGCATCGCCCGACGGCACCAGTGCGGCCCGCGCGAAGCTCGGTGGCTGCAGGCCGTAAACGCGCGGGTAGCGCCAGGCACTCACCTGACGCGGGTTCTCGATGGCCAAGGGAATCGCACGGCCCGCAAGCGCAAAAACATGCAGGCCCTGGTCGCAGCCAATGGCGGTGGCAGCGGGCAGGCTGTCCCCGAGCTGGCCGTTCGCCGCCCAGGCGCGATGACGACCCAGCGTGAACTGGCGGTAGCGCTCGTCATCGCCCTCACCGCTGAGAATGCCGCCGAGGTAGTTCCACAACCGCCACCAGTGGCGATCTGGATGCTGCTGTCTGGCAGCCTCCAGTCGGCGATAGGCCGCTTCGCTGGCCGCAGCTGGGTCGCGCTGCCACTCAGCCTCGCTGACGGTGAGATGGAGGAACAGGCTTTCACCGTCATCAGCCCAGCGCACGCCAGCGTGCTCGCCAGACCGGGGCTCGCGTTCACCCCGCCAGAAATCCCAAGCCGGGCCTGCCAGCAGCGGCAGCGGCAGCGCGCCGTCAGGGCCATGCAGCAGGCTCGCGAGCAACTCCGCAGGGGCATCGGGCAGCGCGGCGGTGTGGAAGCGGGGAAGGGGCACAGGCAGCGGCAGGGCGCCGAAAAGTGAAGGAAGCCAGAGAGCGGCAGATCAGCCTGGCGGGGTCGTCGGTGGGAGGCGGTGATTGTCCCATGGCACGGCTAGAATCGGGCAAGAAAGCGGCCCTGAGTCGGTCGCCGCAACATTCACGGGAGACGGACATGCGTTCACAGAATGGGTTCAACACAGGTCTTGGCGTACTGCTGCTGGTGCTGGCCCTGCCAGTGGCAGCGCAAACCCCGGCGCAGGAAACCGGCAGCCTGCAAACCGCCGAGCCAGTGCAGGCCGCGCCGGTGATTGCACCGGCCCAGGCCATCTCGGTGCAGGGCCTCTCGCCCAACGCCACTGGCCCGCTCAACAGCACCGCGCCTGATTCCGGCCCCCAACCCTGGAAGGACGTGATGGGCTGGATCACCCTGCAGCAAGGCATGTCGACCGACGAGGTGAAAGCACTGCTCGGGCCGGACTACCGCGAGTCCACCACGGCCAAGGGCACGGTCTGGACGTTTCAGGACCAGAAAGCCCTGCTGTTCGGCAGCGTCAGCTTCAAGGACGGCAAGCTCGATACCTGGAACAGCCCGCGCTTTTGATCCGCCCTACTTGCCCTTGGCTTTGCGCCGCGGCCGGGTATTGAGCATGGTGCCGGTGCAGCTCTTGGCACCGCAGCGGCAGGCCCAGAGTTTTTTCAGTCGCGGCGTGTGTCGCTCGTCGAGCGTGATGGCGTAGTTGTAGGCCAGTTCCTCGCCTTCGCGCAGCGGCCGCAGGCTTTCAATCACCACGCGGTCGAGCTTGCGGTCGCGGCCCGGGTGTTCGATCAAAAACGCCTTGCAGTTGGGCTCGCAGCTGTGATTGATCCAGCGCGCGGCGTTGCCGCCCTGGTTGGCATCAATCACGTATTGCTCGTTGAGCGTGAACAAGAAAGTGTGGCCGCTCTCGGCATTGCCGGCGTACTGGCGGTCGGCCCTGGCATGGGTCAGCCGCAGACCCTGGTATTCGATCAGCGGTGTTTCGGCTGGCAGGTTCTGCGCGGCGAACACGCCGTTGCCGTGAATGGGAGAACGGCGGACTTGAATGCGGCGGCTCATGCGGAAGGGGTCGGCGGATAGAGGTGGCAAATCCGCATGCGTGGACCATGCCAGCGCTGCGGGGCGCGCAGGCTACACCAGCCGCATTGCGAGGCGTGCGGCACCGTCACCACCGGGCGGCGCTTACTCGAACCAGCTCTCCACCCGGTTACGGCCTTCGCGCTTGGCCTTGTAGAGCGCCGCGTCGGCGTTGCGCAGCAATTCGCGCAGGTCGCGGGTGTGAGGGCGCAGCGAGGCCAGCCCAATGCTCACGGTGAAGCCGAACGAAGCGCCGCTGCTGGCGACGATGCGGGTTTCCATCACCTTCAGGCGCAGGCGCTGGGGAATCTCGAAGGCCGGCTCCTTGTTGGCACGCGGCAGCATCATCACGAATTCCTCACCGCCCAGGCGCCCGACGAGATCCACCTTGCGGGCGAATTCCTGGCAGAGCTGCGAGAAGGTGATGAGCGCCTGGTCGCCGGCATCGTGGCCGTGGGTGTCGTTGACGCGCTTGAAGTGG
>CAMTXV010000163.1:0-5222 GCA_947085665.1 uncultured Sinobacteraceae bacterium
CGACGCTCTTCCGATCTGCTACGCCCCCTTCTGAAGTGTTCAGCGGCGCGGCAGCGTCTTGACCTTGCCGACGCGCACCCGCGAGGGGTACTCCCGCGCGGTGGCAATGGCTGACACCACCTGCTGCACTGTGGGCGAGGGCCTGATCTTCAGCGTGGCACCGGCGCGCAGGCGGTTGGGGTCGGGGATGGTGTCCTTGTTGGCCTCCCACAGCAGCGGCCAGAGCAGCGAGTTGCCGTAGACGTTCTCGCGCGCCGCAATCGCGCTGAGCGTGTCGCCACGGCGGATGCGGTAGGGCCGTGGTTTTTCCGCCACCGCCTTGATGCCCTGGAGCGTTTGCAGTGCGGTGCCGTTGTCGCCGCGCACCAGCTGGGTTTCGGCGGCGCGCAGGCTGGCGAGTTGGGCATCGCTCAAGCCGGTGGTGTCGTAGAGCGCCTTCAGCAGGGTGGCGGCTTCGAGGGTTTGCTGCGCAGCCACCGCTGCGCTGGCGCGACCCTCGGCCTGGCGCGCCAGGCTTTGCGCCCGCGGATTATTGCCCTCGCGTGCAGCCTCCTGGGCCTGCGACAGCAAGCGATCGCGGTCTGCATAGCCGGGCACTTTCAGCTGCGCCAGGCGCTGCTGCCTTTCGGCGGCGGCCACTGCGGCGCGGGTTTGCGCTGCGCGCGGTGAATTGGCCAGTGGATTGACCAGCGGCGGCGAGGGCGTGGTGATGAGCGGCACGATGGCGACGCGCTGTGTGGGTGCGGGGTCGAACAGGCTTGCAGGCTGGGTGGCGCAACCCGCGAGTGTGGCCAGCGTCAGGACGGTGCCGAATCGGTGCAGTGACATGCGTCCATCATCGCAAGTGCTCGCCGTGGCGTCATCCCGCGCGAGGGGGCTGTGCGATCATCTCCGCCATGAAAGATCTGCTCGTTCTCTACTACTCCCGCAACGGTTCCACCGCCCTCATGGCCCGCGCGATTGCCCGCGGCGTGGAGTCGGTGGAAGGCTGCAGCGCCCGCCTGCGCACCGTGCCGCCGGTATCGGCCGCCACCGAGGCCAGCCTGCCGCCGGTGCCGGAATCCGGCCCGCCGTACTGCGAGCTGGATGACCTCAAGGAATGCGCCGGCCTGCTGCTGGGCTCGCCGACGCGCTTCGGCAACATGGCAGCGCCCCTCAAGTATTTTCTCGACGGCACCTCGGGTCTGTGGCTGTCAGGCGCACTGGCCGGCAAGCCGGCGGGTGTGTTCACTTCCACGGGCTCTCTGCATGGCGGGCAGGAGACGACGCTGCTGTCGATGATGCTGCCGCTGCTGCACCACGGCATGGTGCTGGTGGGTCTGCCGTACAGCGAGCCGCAGCTCTCCACCACCACGGGTGGCGGCACGCCCTATGGCGCCAGCCACCACGCCGGTGCGGGCGGTGCGCCCAGGCCGCCCAGTGCCGATGAGCTGGCGCTGGCCGAGGCGCTGGGCCGGCGTGTGGCCACCATCGCCAGCCGGCTCGTGCCATGAGTCAGTCCGCCCTTCAATCTGCCCTGGTGACCCGCGTGCATCGCGCTACGCTCTTCCTGCACGGCGTGCTGACCGTTGCCCTGTTCGCATTGGTGGCAGGCCGCGGCACGGTGGCGCATCTGCTGCTCGCCGTGGGGGTGTCCCTGCCGTTGCTGGCGACCTGGCCGGGTCTGCTGCGTCAGCGTGCCTATACGGCGAGCTGGGCCAGCATGCTGGTGGCCTTCTACTGCGCCATGCTGCTGGCCGAGGCCTACATGCTGCCCAAGCTCAAGGTCGCTCTGCTGGCACTCGCCGTGGTGGCGGTGCTCGATTTCGTAGCACTGATGCTCTACGCCAAGGCCAAGAAGACGGCCGATGCGATGGCTGCGAGAACCAAAGCTTCAGCCACTTAGGCCCAGCGCGCCCTGCACGAAGGGCAGGGTGAGCCGCCGCTGCGCAGCGAGCGAGGCGCCATCGAGCACATCCACAGCGGCCAGCAGCGAGGCCACATCGCGCGGCAGGTGCTTGAGCAGGTATTGCGCCACTTCGAAGGGCAGGTGCAGTCCGCGGGTGCTGGCGCGCAGGCGCAATAGCTCAATGCGGTCTTCATCGCTCAGGCCTTTCAGCCCGTAGCTGGCGAAGGCACCAAGGCGGGTGATGAGGTCTGGCCGCAGTTGGCCAAGTTGCGCAGCGGGCTTGCGGCTGGTGATGAGCGTGCTCACGGCGCGTTGGCGGCGGGCATCGATCACCCGCAGCAGGGCGAGTGCTGACGTATCGTCCAGCGCCAGGGTATCGAGGCCATCGAGGCAGAGCAGCGGCGTGGTTTCCAGCGCACGGCGTGGGGCTTCGAGTGCGGTCACATCAAGCTGCAGGGTTTTCAGGCCTAAGCTGCTGGCCTCGGTCAGCAGGGCCTGCAGCAGATGCGTCTTGCCGCTGCCGGCGGGGCCGTGCAGCAGCAGCGCGGTGCCCTCGTCGGTATCCAGCAGGCCGCGCACCGTCTGCACCACGGCCGCATTCGGGCCGGGGTGAAAGTGCGAAAAATCCTGCGGGTCGGCGAGTGCGACGGCGAGTGCGAGCTGGGTGCCCTTCATGCGTCCTTGCCAGACACGGCTTCAGGCGATGGCTGCGGCGGTGGCGGCAGCGCCTGCTGCGGGGGCTCGGCCGGCGTGCCCCAGAGGTAGAAGGCGCTCACGCGCCAGCGGCGGTCCAGCTCGCGCGCCAGCACCGCGAGAATGGCGGCCACCGGCAGGGCGATGAGCACGCCGGTGAAGCCCATCAGCTGACCGCCGGCCATGATCGCGAAGATGACCGTGACCGGATGGATGCCGATCTTGTCGCCCACCAGCCAGGGCACCAGTACATTGCCTTCCAGCATCTGGCCGATGGTGAAGATGATCACCACGATGGTTACCGGCCAGAACGAGGGGTCCTGCACCAGTACGGCGATCATCGCGGCGGCAAAGCCCACCGCGAAGCCCAGGTACGGCACGAAGGTGAGCGCACCGGCAATGATGCCGACCACCAGCGAAAGCTTGAGGCCGCCCAGCGAGAGCGCAACGGTGGAGTAGATGGCCATCGCCAGCATCACCAGACCCTGCCCGCGGATGAAGCTGCCCAGCACCTCGTCGCACTCGCTCGCGAGGCGGCGGGTGAGTGGGCGCCAGCGTGGCGGGGTGAAGTGATCGCAGGCGGTGACCATGTGGTCCCAGTCGCGCAAGAGATAGAACGCCACCACCGGAATCAGCGCGATGTTGGCAATGGTGGCCAGCACCGCCAGGCCCGATTGCGCCACCACACCGGCCGCACCCGTGGCTTCCTGCCAGTGCTCGGTGACCCAGCGGCGCACGTAGTTGGCGTCGAGCCGCATGGTGTCCGGAATGGTAATTCCGAGCTTGGGCAGGCCCACGTCCTGAATCCAGCGCAGGGCTTCGGGCGCACCGGAGATGAGCGACAGCGTCTGCGCCTGGATCATCGGCGCGATCAGCAGAATCAGCAGCGCGAAGCTGAGCGTGATGGTGCTGAACACCAGCACCACGCCCCAGGTGCGCGAGAAACGCCGCTTCTGCAGCCAGTCGACGATGGGGTCGCCCATGTAGGCAAGGATGGCCCCCACCACGAAGGGCATCAGGATGGGCCCCAGCACCCAGAGCAGGGCCAGCAGCACCGCACCACCCGCCAGCCAGTGCCAGTGGTCGCGCAAGCGCAGGGGCGAATCGACGGAAGTGGGTTGCATGGGCATGTGAGCGAGGAGCCAAGGCTTAAAATAGCGCCCCGCACCCTTAATCTGCGCTAAACCATGAAAAAAGCTGCTGCCGCCAAGGCGCCCAAGAACGCTGCCAAGGCCCTGCCGAAGAAGTCGCTGAGCTACCGCGACGCCGGGGTGGACATCGACGAGGGCGATGCGCTGGTCGATGACATCAAGCAGATCGTGAAGTCCACCCAGCGCCCCGAGGTGTTGGCCGGTGTGGGTGGTTTTGGCGCGCTGGTGGGCATCCCCAAGAAATACAAGAAGCCCATTCTGGTGAGCGGCACCGACGGGGTGGGCACCAAGCTCAAGCTCGGCATCGAAACCGGCCGCGTCGAAGGTTTGGGGCAGGACCTCGTCGCCATGTGCGCCAACGACGTGCTGGTGAATGGTGCCGAGCCGCTGTTCTTTCTCGACTACTACGCCACCGGCCAGCTCGATAAGAAGGTGGCTGGCAAGGTGATCAAGGGCATTGCCCACGGCTGCAAGCTGGCCGGCTGCGCGCTGGTGGGCGGCGAAACGGCCGAGATGCCGGGCCTCTACAGCAAGGGTGACTTCGACCTCGCTGGCTTTGTGGTGGCTGTGGTCGAGAAGAAGAAGATCATCGACGGCAGCCGCATCAAGCCCGGCGATGTGCTCATCGGTCTGCCGTCTTCCGGCCCGCATTCCAACGGCTACTCGCTGGTGCGCAAGATCATCGAAGTCAGCAAGGCCAAGCTCAGCCAGAAGCTCGGCAGCGGCACCTTGGAAGATGCGCTGCTGGCGCCGACTGAAATCTACGTGAAGCCCATCCTGCAGCTGCTCGAAGACGGCATTGACATGCGCGGCGGTAGTCACATCACCGGCGGCGGCATCGTTGGCAATCTGCCGCGCTGCTTCCCCAAGGGCGTGGCGGCGGTGGTGGACACCACCAGCTGGCAGCGCCCGGCCGTGTTCGACTGGTTGCAGCAACAGGGCAACGTCACGCAGGAAGAAATGTGGCGCGTCTTCAACTGCGGCGTCGGCTTCATCGCCATCGTGCCGCGCAAAGAGGTGCCGGCAGCACTGGCCTCGCTCAAGAAGAGCAAGGTCAAGGCCTTCGAGATGGGCGAGATCGTGCGCGGCAAGCAGGACGTACGCTTCGTCTGAGGGCGTGAAAAACCTCGTCGTCCTCATTTCGGGACAAGGGCGCAATCTGCAGGCGCTGATCGATCACTGCGCCGCCGGCCACATTCCGGCGCGCATTGCGGCGGTGGTGAGCAACAAGCCCGAGGCGCCCGGCCTGCTGCGGGCGCAGCAGGCGGGTATCGCCACCGCCGTGGTGCCCAACGCTGCCTATGCCAGCCGCGAGGCCTTCGATGCCGCGCTGATGCGAGCGATCGACAGTTACGCACCAGATGCGCTGGCGCTCGCCGGCTTCATGCGCATCCTCACGCCCGCGTTCACGGCGCACTACCAAGGCCGCGCGCTCAACATCCACCCCTCGCTGCTGCCGCGCCACCCGGGCCTGAAGAGATCGGAAGAGC
>CAMTXV010000164.1:0-26701 GCA_947085665.1 uncultured Sinobacteraceae bacterium
ATACACTCTGTCCCTACACGACGCTCTTCCGATCTGGTGGCCTTTGGGCTTGGGCGCCTGAACGAAGCGGACGCCAGCGATTTGAATTCCCACATCGAATGCTGCGACGCTTGTCGCGCCGTCGTCGCTAGGGTGTGGCCATGAATCGCACCCGGTTGAATGTGCTGCTGGCAGTGGTCGTCGCTGCGCTGGCAGGTGGTGCCTACTGGGCGAAGGGCCACAAGAATCCCCCCAAGGAAACCCTGACGCCGCTGGCCGCCGAAGGCGTGGAGCGGATTCAGCTCGACTGGCCGGGCAGCCCGCGCATCGAGCTGGCGCGGCAGAACGGCAACTGGTTCCTGAAGCAGCCGGTTGAAGCGCGCGCTGATCGCTTCGAGGCGGTGGGCGCCACCAGTCTGGCCAGCACCGAGGTGCAGGAGCGCATCGAGGACAGCGAGGTGGACCTGAAGGAGCTGGGCCTCGCCCCGCCCAGCCACACCATCACCCTCAACGATGTGGTGCTGGAGTTCGGCGGCAGCGATGCCCTGCAATCGCGCCGCTACGTGCGCGTGGGCGGCGTGGTGAAGCTCATCGACGAGCCCGCCACCGCCGCGCTCGACAAGGACTACGCTGATCTGGTGAGCAAGGCGCTGTTTGGCCCTGGCGATGAGCTGGTGAAGATCGAGCTGCCGGCTTTCACGCTGGCCAGGAACGAGAAGGGCGAATGGAGCGCGCCAGCCGGCACACCCCACGCCACGCCCGCTGCGCTGAAGACGCTCGCGGAGGGGTGGAAGGAGGCGCAGGCGATGTGGAATGAGGCCGCTACTGATGTGGCTGACGCTACAGGCGACAGCGTGCGCATCACCCTGAAAGACGGCCGCGTGCAGGAATACCGCATTGCCGCTACCGACCCGCAGCTGTCGCTCTATGCCCCGGCGCTCAAGGTGCGGCATCAGTTGTCGAAGGCGCTGGCCGAGACCCTGCTGCAGCTTCCTGCGGCGGTAACGCCGACCGCAGAACCTGAGGCCGAGAAGCCTGCAACGTGAGTGCGTCGCAGGCTGGAGTCCTTCAAGTGGTCAGCAGGTCGGTGAGTTCTTAGAATACGCGGCCAATCTTCTCCATCCCTCGCATTCCGCCGGAGTTCTGCCGTGAGCAGCAACCACAATCCTCATAACGACAAGGCCCAAGACCAGGCGTTTTTCAAGACCTTTGGCATGGTGCTGGCAGCCCTGTTCGGCATCTTCGGTTTCTGCATTTTTGCGGCCAGCCTCATCGTGCCGGAAGCGCCGCCCAGCGAAGCGGAAGTGGCTCGCCTCGAAGCGCGCATCAAGCCGGTGGGTCAGGTCATCACCGATCCCGCCGCGCTGGTGAAGGTGAGCACCGCCGCGGCGCGCGCGCCGCTCTCGGCCGATGAGGTGTATGCCCAAGCTTGTGCGGCTTGCCACAACTCGGGCGTATTGAATGCACCGAAAACGGGCGACAAGGCCGAATGGGCGCGCCGCGCCTCGGTGGATGGTGGTCTGGACGGCCTCACTGCCAACGCCATCAAGGGCAAGAACCAGATGCCCGCCCGCGGCGGCAATCCTGATCTGAGCGACGATGAAATCAAGGCAGCCGTGAAGCAGATGCTGGAGAAAAGCGGCGTGTAATCACCCGGCTTGAAGTGCCCAAAGGCCATGCCCAGCACCCTGCTGGCATGGCCTTTGCTTTTTTCTAAAGCGTGGTCGCTTTTGGTGCATCCGTTCCAGGTGCAACAAAAATGTCACAAATGTTACATTTTGTAGGCACACAGATCGGCCGCATTCGTGGCCTGTGCAACCCAACCAACTATGGAGAGGATGTAATCATGAAGATTAAGCAGATCGTCGCTTGCGCGGCTGTTGTGGCGGCAACGGGTGTTTCGGCACCGGTGTTTGCGGGTGCGACGGGCAACGTGGGCGCGTTCAGCGAGTACATGTTCCGTGGCGTCGAGCAGTCCAACGGTGCAGCCATCCAGGGTGGCCTCGATTTCTCCAGCGCCAGCGGCCTGTACGCCGGCACCTGGATCTCCAACACCGGCTTCGGTGGCTTCAGCGGCGAGAACGTGTCCTACGAAACCGACGTCTACGCCGGTTATGCCACCAAGGTTGGCGATGTCGGCCTCGATATCGGCGCCCTGTACTACTACTACACCGACGAAAGCGCCCTGAACACGCTGGAAGGCTATGTCGGCGCCAGCTACGGCCCGGTCGCTGCCAAGTTCTTCTACACCGACGACTACTTCGGCACCGACGAAGACGGCTACTACGCCACCGCTTCCGCCACCTTCCCCGTGACCTCCTCTGTGAACTTCATCGTCAACGGTGGTTACAACGGCGGCAAGGGTGTTGAAGCGCTGTTCGGCGAGAAGTACTTTGACTACGGCGCCACCGTGACCAAGGCGCTGGAAGGTGGCTTCACCTTCAGTCTGGCCGCTATCGGCACGGACCTCGACACCGACCGCACCAAGGTGGTGCTGGGCCTCAAGAAGTCTTTCGACCTCTAAGCCTCAAGCTGCAAGACAAAGGGCTGCTTCGGCAGCCCTTTTTTGTGCGCGTCGCCTACGCTGATCTGTCGTCAGAGTTCCTGAGACTGTGGCGTGCTGTCGTCCTGGGGAATCACGCCATCGGTCATCCAGCAGCCGGAGCAGTTTGCGGAGTCGATGCGCCGCAGCAGAAACACATAGCGATAGGTGCGACCAGCCAGGCTCACCAGTTCCACCGGTTGCAGCAGTTGATCCTGCTGCTGCACAGGCGTGAGCAGGCGGGATGACTTGTGGTTGAGCATCTCCCCAAAGCCTTGGCGAATCATGCCGGCGAAGCGCGGCAGCGGGCCGGTCTGCTCGCGGTTCTCCGGCGAGGCGAAGCGAAACACGGTGGCGAAGCCGGCATCTTTCACGGGCGCATCGACCGTCTTGAGGGCATCCAGCTGCAGCTGCACCACCTGCTGGGCGGTGAGCGCGGGGCTGGGAGACGCGCCAGGCTGGGCCGTTGCCAAGCCGGCATTCAGCATCGCCATCAATGCTGCGAGGGAGACGAGGGTTTGACGCATGCAATGCTCCTGTCTTCGGGGCTCTGAATCACCCGCTGTGAACGTATCATGCGCGTCACCAACCCCCGGAGTTTTGCCATGCGCCTGAAATTGCGCCAGACCCTTTGCCTTGCTGCCGTGGCCGTGCTGGTGGTGGCTTGTTCCACCTCGCCGCTCGGGCGCCGGCAGTTTCTGCTCATCTCCGATGCCGAGGTTTCCCAAGCCGGCACCGCTTCCTTCCGCGACATGCAAAAGAAAATGCCGCTGTCCACCGACAGTCGGCAGGTGGGCTATGTGAATTGTGTTTCCGCTGCAATCGTTGCGGAGATTCCGCGTTTGCAGGCGCAGGGCAAGCTGCGCGTGCCGCCGTCGTGGGAGGTTTCGGTGTTCGCGGGCAAGGATGTCAATGCCTTCGCCCTGCCAGGCGGCAAGATTGGCGTGTACGCCGGGCTGCTGGGTGTGGCCGAAACGCAGGACCAGCTCGCTGCCGTGATCGGCCACGAGGTGACCCATGTGCTCGCCGGCCATTCGGCCGAGCGCTACTCGCAGGCCATGACCTCGCAGATTGGCGGCGTGCTGGTGCAGGCCACCACCGGCGTGAATGGCGATCTCGTCAACATGGCCACCAATGCCTTCATCCTGCTGCCGTTCTCGCGCGCACACGAAACCGAGGCCGATCTTCTGGGGCTTGATCTCATGGCGAGCGCCGGCTTTGATCCCCGTCAGGCGATCAGTCTCTGGCAGAACATGGCCAAGGCCTCTGGCGGCAAGAAGCCAGCCGAGTTCATGTCGTCGCACCCTTCGGATGAAACCCGCATTCGCAACCTGTCCAACCGGCTTGCGGGCGCCATGCCGATCTACGAACAGGCGCGGATTTCGGGTCGTCAGCCCCGTTGCAGCTAGGGTAGTGCTTGATGGGTCCTTCACTCCCGCAACGGGGTGAAGGGCAACGCAGCCTACACAGGGGCGGCGAAGTGGCAGGCGGCGAAGTGATCCGCAGCGGTTCTGCGCAGGGTGGGCGGGCTGCCGCCGCAGTAGTCATCGGCCACGGCGCAGCGATCACGGTAGCGGCAACCCAGGGTCATTCCCTGGGCCTGTGCTGCGGGCCGGAGTTCGTCCTTCATCAATGATGGAATGGCGCTGGCAGCGGCATTGCCGGGCACAGCCGCCATCAGCGCCTGGGTGTAGGGGTGCATGGGTTGCGTGAACAGGCGCTCGCGCGGCGCCTGCTCCACCACCGCGCCGGAATACATCACCAGCACCCGCCGGGCGAGCTGGCGCACCACCGCCAGATCGTGGGCGATGAACAGCATCGAGAGTCCCAGATCACGTTGCAGCTCTGCCAGCAGGTTCACCACCTGCGCCTGCACCGACACATCGAGTGCAGACACCGGCTCATCGCAGACCAGCAGTTTGGGCTCCACCACCAGCGCGCGCGCCAGGCCAATGCGCTGGCACTGGCCACCGCTGAACTCGTGGGCATGGCGATCCATGTCGGTGGCACTGAGACCCACCCGCTCCAGCATGGCGGCGATGCGCCTCGGACGTTCGCTTTTGTCGATGTCGGGCCGCAGCGCAATCAGTGGTTGTTCAATGAGCTTGCCGACGCGCATGCGCGGGTCGAGGCTGGCGAGCGGGTCCTGAAAGACCATCTGCAGGTCTCGCCGAAACGGCTTGAAACGCTTGCGGTCGAGCCGTGCGAGGTCCGTGCCGTTGAAGATCGCCGCACCCGAGGCGATGGGCAGCAAGCCCAGCAGCGCTTTGGCGAGGGTGGACTTGCCGCAGCCGGACTCTCCAACGATGCCCAGCGTTTCACCGGCATGGAGGTTGAAGTCCACGCCATCCACCGCATTCCGCCAGTGACGTGCGCGCCAAGGCAGCAGCCGTGGCTGGGGATAGCGCACCACGAGGCGGCGGACGATGAGCAAGGGGTTTTCGGGCATGCCCCATTTTCGCACGCCCATCAAAAAAACCCGCAGCATTCTGCTGCGGGTTTGAGCCCCTGAGGGCGTAGTTCGAATGGCTAGCGGGGCTGCTACTCCAGCAGGCTGCGCAGCATCCAGGCGGTTTTCTCGTGCACCTGCAAGCGCTGGGTGAGCAGATCTGCCGTGGGCTCGTCACTGGCCTTGTCGGCCAGCGGAAACACCGAGCGCGCAGTTTTGGCACAGGCCTCGTGGCCCTTCACCAGCAGACGCACCATCTCCATGGCCTCGGGCACGCCCTCGGTTTCCTCGATGGATGTCAGCTTGGCGTAGGCGCTGTAGGTGCCGGGGGCCGGAAAGCCCAGCGCGCGAATGCGCTCGGCCACGGCATCCACCGCCAGAGCAGACTCGGTGTAGTGGGTTTCAAACATCAGGTGCAGGGTGTTGAACATCGGCCCCGTCACGTTCCAGTGAAAGTTGTGGGTCTTGAGGTACAGCGTGTATTCGTCGGCCAGCAGGCGCGACAGACCGTTGGCGATGGCATGGCGCTGCTCGGCCTTGATGCCGATATCAATCGGGGCCAACTTGCCGGTCTTGGCAGGCTGCGCGGTGGACTTGCTCTTCTTGTCTTTGCTCACGTCATGACCTCGCGGTGTGAAAGAAAGCGGATTACAGCACCCTGCAGTGAAGCGGTCCTGAACTTCGGCGATCAGGTCGCTGTTGCTATCAGGGTGGGATGAGCTTGTTCTTGCGGTAGAAGGTGAAGATGTCGTTCAAGTTGCGGCGCGGCTTGAAGCCGAAGGTCTCGCGGAACAGCTTGCCGTCGAGGATCACCGGGTACTTGAAGTAGTTGATGAGGTAGGGCGGGAAAAACGCATTCCAGTTGAGCAGGCTCGACACCATCCGGGGCAGCGAGGGCGGCACCGAAAGCACCGGCAGTTTCTTGCAGCCGCACTCTTCCACCGCGCGCTGGTAGGGGCAGTAGTCCTCAGGCGCCACGTTGTAGATGCCGGGCTTGTTCTGTTCGAAGGCCAGCACCATGGCGTCGGCCATGTCGTCTACATGCAGAAACTGCATCATGGGCGAGAAGCCCAGCAGCACCGGGGTGTAGGGGCGACTCAGCAGCAGGCTCATGGAGTTGCGCACACCCGGCCCCAGCACATTGCAAGGGCGCAGGATCGTGATGTTGAGCTCGGGGTGCTTCCACAGGTAGATGTTGGCGAGCGATTCCAGCTCCACCGAGTCCACCAGATCCATCGTCACTTCACTGGCCTTCAGCGGGTGATCTTCGTCGAGCAGCGCCGGGTTGTAGGCCGAGGCGCCGTAGACAAAGTAGGTGCTGTGCACAATCACCTGGCCCACACCGTATTTCTTGCACAGCTCGAACAGCCTCTTGCTGCCCAGCACATTGGCGTTGTAGCGACGGTCGCGCGAGTACTCGTGCGCAAAGATGCGCCCTATGTGCAGCACCGCGTCGATCTTGTGGTTGAGGAAGATGTCCTCGAAGCCACGCTTCTCGATTTCCACCTTGTAGCTGGGAATGCCGGCGTCGGTTTCCACCTTGCGGCGGAAATCAACGGCGACCACGTTGTACTTGCCATGCAAGCGTGCGATCACTCGCTTGGCCAGCGCACCACCGGCGCCAGTCACCAGCACGGTTTTCTTCAGTGACGCTGCGGATTTCTTTCTATCGACCATGGGGATTCCTCAGTACCGGCTGGGTCGTTCTTGCAGACCCTTGTCGATCAGGCGGCGGATGGCGGCTTTCACTTCTTCCTCCTGCTCGGTCACCTGCTCTTCGGTCTTCACGGGTTTGAACACCATGGGCGTGCCGAAGTTGAGCACCACACGCGCCGGCAGCGGGAAGGGCGGTGCGATGGGCGCATAGGGAATGCCGAGCAGCTTGGCGAGCGGCGCAATGTTGGCAACCGCGGGCATCGTTTCCTCACAACCCACCACGCCGCAGGGCACGATGGGCGTGTTGCGCCCCACGGCCAGGTGCATGAAGCCGTTGCCGAAGCGCTGCAGCTTGTAGCGATCACGGTAGAGCTTGCCGGAGCCGCGCACGCCTTCGGGGAACACGATGATCGCTTCGTCGGTTTCCAGCATCTTCGTGCAGTTCACCGGGTCGCCAATCACGCCGCCCCAGGCATTGAGCAGGTTGCCGAGCCAGGGCACGGTGGGGAAAAAACGCTCGATCATGGCGCGAGCAGCGCGCGGGCCGTGCGGGTTGGTGGCTGCCGCCACGCCAATCAACACGCCATCCATCGGCAGCTGGCCGGAGTGATTGGGGATGATCAGCACGCGCCCCTGTTTGGGGATGTTCTCAAGCCCGAAGGCCTGCACCTTGAAGTAGTGGTCGTAGAGCCACTTGGCGGCTGCCAGCGCCACCTTGAACTGGTCCTCGTTGTAGCCCCAGGCATCGAATCCGAAGCTGCCGACGGGTTTCGGAATCTTTGCCACCGCCGCCTCGATCTCTGGGGTGACCAGCCGGCGCAGGATTTCCTCTTTCGCACTGAAATTCTTCAGTGCCGACAGCACATCGATGGCATTCATCTCTAGGGTTTCTCCGCCGGTCTTTTGCAAGCCGGTCAATCTCCTCGTAACGAGTCGTTTGATTATTCCACAGCCACCCCGGAGGCACGTCCCTGATGACGCTGCGCCGCCCACAATCTGGCGTACAGGCCGTCTTGCGCCAGCAGGGCCTCGTGGCGCCCATGCTCGGCCACCCGGCCTGCATCCAGCACCACAATGCGGTCGGCATGGGTGACAGTGGAAAGCCGGTGGGCAATCACCAGCACCGTGCGCTGCATGGCCGCCTCGGCCAGCGCGGCGAGAATGGCCTGCTCCGAGAGCGTGTCGAGCGAAGAGGTCGCTTCATCGAAAATCAGCACGCGCGGGTTCTTCAGCAGCGCCCGGGCAATGGCCACGCGCTGCTTCTCCCCGCCCGAAAGCTTCAGGCCGCGCTCGCCCACCATGGTGTCGAGCCCCTGCGGCAGCCTGGCCACAAACTCGGCCAGATGCGCCTGCTGCAAGGCCCGCTGCACGGTGTCGATGGAGGCTTCCGGGTCGGCGTAGCGCAGGTTCTCCAGCAGGGTGTCGTTGAACAGCACCACGTCTTGCGGCACCACGCCAATCGCGCCCCGCAGGGTGGCCAGGGGCAGTGCGCGGGCATCCACCCCTCCCAGCAGCACGCGCCCCGCCTGCGGGTCGTAGAAGCGGAACAGCAGTCGCGCCAGGGTGGACTTGCCGGCGCCGGTGGCCCCCACCACCGCCACGGTCTGCCCGGCAGGGATCGTGAAGTCGGCGTCGTACAGGATGGTTCGATCTGGTGTGTAGCCAAACGCCAGGTGCTCGAAGCGCACCGCCAGCGGGCCTTCGGGGAGCGTCTGCGGGGTGGCCGGGTCGGCAATCTGCGGCACCCGCGCTTGCAGCTCGAAGAGCTTGCCCATGTCGGTGAGGGCGCGGCGAATCTCGCGGTAGACGAAACCCAGCACATTGAGCGGCAGAAACAGCTGCGCCATGAAGGCATTCACCGCCACGAAGTCGCCGAGGGTCATCACCCCCTGCTGCACGCGCAGGGCCGAGAGTGCGGTCATGGCGGTGAGCCCTAAGGCAATGATCAGCGCCTGCCCGCCGTTGAGAAATCCCAGCGTCAGCCGGGTTTTGCCGGCTGCCTTTTCATAGGCCGCAAGGGCGGTGTCGTAGCGGCGGGACTCGATGGGCTCGGCGCCGAAATACTTCACGGTTTCAAAGTTGAGCAGCGAGTCCAGCGCACGGGCATTGGCCTGGCTATCGAGCGTGTTGGCATCGCGTACGAAGTGCGTGCGCCAGTCGGTCAGCCGCACGGAGAACCCGATGTAGATCGCTACCGACACCAGTGCAATGAGCGCGAAACCAATTTCATAGCGCTGCCAGAGCAGGGCGGTCACCAGCAGCAGTTCGAGAATGGTGGGTAGCACCGTGAACAGCACGAAGCGCAGCAGGAAGCCAATGCCCTCGGTGCCGCGCTCGATATCGCGCGACAGCGCGCCGCTCTTGCGGGAGAGATGAAATTCGAGATCCAGCCGGTGCAGGTGCTCGAAGGCTTGCAGCCCGCTGCGACGTTTGGCGCGCTCGGCGACGCGGCCAAACAGCACATCGCGCAGTTCGCCAAACAGCACATTGGCAAAACGCAGCGCGCCATAGCCCAGCAGCAGTGCCATCGGCAGAGCCAGCGCGGCGGCGAGCTGCCCCCGCTGGGAGTCCAGCGTGTCGACCAGAGCCTTGAGCATCAGCGGCAGGCTCACGCCGGCCAGCTTGGCCGCCACCAGCAGCAGCGCCGCGCCGCCCACCGCGACCGGAAACTGCCGTAGCACCGGCCGAAGCGCATCCCAGGCCTGGGTGAGGGTTGCGGGCTTTACAGCAGGGTCGCCGGCATCGGCGTTGGGGCGTATGCGCATCGCGCAAGGGTGGTGCCGCCACGCCCTGCATTCAAGCCCGCGCCGGAGTGGGCCAGCGCCACTGCGGATTGCTGAGCCTTGACCGCAGGAGGTTTGCGCGTACCGTGCTGCCGCCTCACCCTTTCAACTGGAGCCCTGCCATGCGCGAGTCGACGGCACCTGCCACCGATCGCACACCCGCCCCGTTGCCGCGCTGGAAACGCTTGCTGCTGATGGTGCTGGCCTGGTTCTGCCTCATTCTTGGCTTCATCGGTTTCGCGGTGCCCGGCATTCCGGGTGCGGTGTTCATCCTCATCTCGGCCTGGGCCGCCATGCAGGGCTCGCCACGCTTGCACGAGTGGCTGCTGGCGCACCGAGTCTTTGGCCCGGTGATCCGCGACTGGCGCGCCTCTGGCGCCGTGAGCCGCAGAACCAAGTGGCTGGCCAGCGTCAGCATGGTGATCTGCGCGGCCACTCTATTCCTGGTGCCTCTGGCTCCGCTGCTGCGCGGGCTTGGCATCGCCTGCATGGTGGCGGTCACGCTCTGGCTATGGCGGCGGCCAGAGCCAATCGGGCCCTGATATCGCCCTGTGATTTTCCAGTAGCAATGATCATTGCTTGCGCCTCTTTGCCGCGCTAGCATGGCTACACCTTGTATAGCCATTGGGGAAAAAGCATGGACTACCCACTCAAACTGCAAAGCTGGGGCAACAGCCAAGGCGTACGAATCCCGGCACCGTTGATGCGTGAACTGGGCATCACCAAAGATGCCGCCCTGACTGCGAAGGTGAAGGGCGGAAAACTCGTCATCGAACCCGCGCCGAAAAAGCGGCTAACGCTGGATGCCCTGCTTGCCCAGCTACCCAAGAACTACCGCGAAACCGAATGGCCCGATGGCGGCCCCGTAGGGCGGGAGATCAGCTGATGCCCGGCCGCTACGTGCCGGAGGCGGGCGACATCGTTACCCTCAACTTCGACCCGCAAGCAGGCCACGAGCAAGCAGGCTTCCGCCCCGCATTGATCCTCAGCGCCAAGGGCTTCAACCGCATTGGTGTCGCCATGCTCTGCCCCGTCACCACCAAGCCGCGCGGCTTACCGTTCGAGGTACCGCTACCAACTAGCGGCAAGACCACGGGCGTCGTGCTGTGCCAACACCTCAAAAGCCACGACTGGATTGCGCGCAATGCCAAGTTTGTGGAGAAGGCCCCTGCCGAGGTGATGGAGGCGGTGCAGGAGCGGGTGGCGGTGATTCTGGGCTTGGGTGGCGAATAGGCATTTACAAACCAAAACTAACGGGGAAATCTGTGGAAGCAAGAAATCGTTCGCTGACGGACTGGCTGCATCGGGTACGGAGCCATCAATTGGTCTTGCCACGGTTTCAACGGCACGAGGCGTGGCGCCACAGCCAGATTGAAGACCTTCTTGAAACCGTGCTGGATGGCCTGCCCGTTGGTGCGGTGTTGATTCTTGAAGTCGGGCAAGATGAGCCGTTCATTTCCAGAGCCATCGTCAGCGCACCGGAAACCGGCGATCGCGTCAACGAACATCTGCTTGATGGGCAGCAAAGGCTGACCGCCTTGTGGCGCAGCCTGCACGGTAACTATGAAGAGCGCAGCTATTTCGTTCAGCGGTCGGCAGAGGCATCGGCTGGCTGGGTCGTTCAATCGTTCGCGCGCTGGACGACAAAGGGCAAGAAGTATCCGGTTTGGATAGACGACCCTTTGCAGCAGTGGCAAAAAGGCTTGATCCCTGTGGAGTTGCTGCGGCCCGATGCAAGCGGTCAGACGCAGCTCAAGCTGTGGATCAGGCAGGCGTGTCCAAGTGGCAGCGATGCCCGCGAGGAGCTGAGTGACGTTTGCAATGACCTGCGGCAACGGTTTGCGGCATTCAACGTACCTTTTCTGTCGCTGCCTATAAAAACGACGCCGCATGTAGCGCTCAACGTCTTCATGCGGATGAACACGTCTGCTTCACGCCTGAGCGCGTACGACATCGTGGTGGCCCAAGTCGAAGCGGCGACCCAAAGCTCACTGCACGAATGGATGGAGGAGCTGGAGGAATCAGCTCCTGGTGCCTCGCACTACATCGAGCCGCAACGCTGGGTCTTGGCGGTTGGGGCCTTGTTGCAGGACAAGGTGCCGAATGAATCCATCTATCTCTCGCGCGAATACGGCCCACAACTCGCTAAAGACTGGCCGAAAATCCGCTCTGGCATTGAGCGGGCGGTGGCTTTTTTAGAGGAGGAGCACATCTTCAATGAAGCCTGCCTGGCGACGGAAGTGGTGCTGTATCCGCTGGCGGCAATTTGGGCTGATGTACCGGATGGACTGGATAAAGAAGGCGCTGCACGCCTGCTGTTGCGAAAATATCTCTGGCGCGCATTCGTTACCAATCGCTATGAGAAAACATCCGCAACACGTGCGCTCGCCGATTGCAAACAGCTGCGAGAGACGCTACGCAAACCAGCAGCGCAACCCGAACTCTTTGATGAATCAAAGTGGCCCTTGCCCACCATCGAAGAAATCACCAGTGCTGGGTGGCCGAAGCAGAAAGAGCGGTTGGCGCGGGCAGTGCTCGCCATGTCGCTGCGTGGCGGGGCGTATGACTGGGCCGATGCGCGACCGGCAGATCGCGCCAGCCTTTCCGTGCGCGAATATCACCACATCTTTCCGCAGAACTGGCTACGCACGCGGCAGGTGCCTGAGGCCGACATTCAACGCGCCTTGAATTGTGCGTGGGTGACTTGGAAGACCAACCGCAACATCGCCGCGAAAATGCCCTCGCAATACTTGGATGAGCGCGTGGCTTCCAATCAAGTGGGTGAGGCGGAGGTCAGCCGCAGGCTGGCCTCGCACCTTGTGCCTTTGAATCCAATCAAAACCAATGACTACGAAGCATTCACCCAGGAGCGTGCAGAAATCATGCAGCGCGCCATGCGGCGTTTGTGCGACGGCCAGCTGCCAGAGTTTTGATTCAGACCACCACAGTCTTCACCGTCACCTCCACATTGCCCTTGATGGCCTTCGAGTAGGGGCAGAAGGCGTGACCGAGGTTCACGATCTTCTCGGCGTCTTCCTGCGACAGGCCGCCGACCTTGGCGGTGAGTTCCACCTTCAGCCCCACGCCGGTTTCGGTCTTGCCAATGCCCACGGCCGATTCGATCACCAGCGAGCTGGGCTTCAGCTTGTTCTTGGTCGCCATGAGGTCTACCGCACCGCCAAAGCAGGCGGCGTAGCCGGCGGCGAAAAGCTCTTCCGGCGTCGTGGCGCCCGGCTTGCCGTCGCCGCCCATGGCCTTGGGCAGCGAAAGATTCACGTCGATCAGGCCATCGCCCGACAGCGTGGTGCCGTTGCGGCCGCCTTCGGCCGTGGCGGTGGCGGTGTAGAGCACTTCAACAGTTTCAATACTCATCTGAATGGTTTCCTTGTGGGTTTGATTTAGAAGCGGTCGGCCTGCATCACTTTGTTCCAGGCCACAACGAAGTCGCGGATGAAGGGAGCTTCGCCATCGGCCGCGGCATAGACCTCGGCGATGGCACGCAGCTGGGCGTTGCTGCCAAACACGAGGTCGGCCACCGTCGCCGACCAGCGCTTTGCACCGGTCTTGCGGTCGCTGCCTTCAAACACGTTCTGATCCACGTCGGAACGCTTCCAGACCGTGCGCATGTCGAGCAGGTTGACGAAGAAATCATGGCTCAGCGTGCCCGCACGGTGGGTGAACACGCCGTGCTGCGCCCGGCCGGTGTTGGCGTCGAGTGTCCGCAGGCCACCGATGAGGGCCGTCATTTCCGGCGCGGTCAGCGTCAGCAGATTCGCCTTGTCGATGAGCAGCTCCGCGGCGGCCGCTGCGGCGCCGGGCTGCGCATAGTTGCGGAAGCCGTCGGCGAGCGGCTCCAGCACCGCGAAGGACTCGGCATCGGTCTGCTCGGCCGAGGCATCCGTGCGGCCGGGCGTGAACGGCACGGTGATGTGGTGACCGCCCTTCTGCGCCGCCGCTTCGATGGCCGCGCAGCCGCCGAGCACGAGGAGATCGGCGAGCGAGACGGTCTTGCCGCCGGCGTTGAAGGACTTCTGAATCCCTTCCAGTGTGGTGAGCACGGTGGCCAGCGTCGCCGGCTCGTTCACGGCCCAATCCTTCTGCGGGCTCAGACGAACACGCGCTCCATTGGCGCCGCCGCGCTTATCGCTGCCCCGGAAGGTGGAGGCCGAGGCCCAGGCGGCATTCACCAGTTGCGCGGTGCTGAGGCCCGAGGAGAGCAGCTGCGCCTTGAGCGCCGCGATGTCGCTGGCGTCGATCAAAGGGTGGTTCACGGCAGGCACAGGGTCTTGCCAGATCAAATCTTCCTGCGGCACCAGCTTGCCCAGGTAGCGCACCTTCGGGCCCATGTCGCGGTGGGTGAGCTTGAACCAGGCGCGGGCAAAGGCATCGGCGAACTTCGCCGGATTGGCGTGGAAGTCGCGCGAGATTTTTTCGTACGCCGGGTCGAAGCGCAGGGCGAGATCGGCCGTGGTCATCATCGGCGCATGGCGCTTGCCCGGGTCGTGAGCATCCACCACCGCATCCGCCCCTGCGCCGCCCTTGGGCTTCCACTGGTGGGCGCCGGCCGGGCTCTTGGTCAGCTCCCACTCATAGCCGAACAGGGTGTCGAAGTAGCCCATATCCCAGGTGGTTGGGTTGGGTTTCCATGCGCCCTCGATGCCGCTGGTGGTGGCGTGCGCGCCCACGCCGCTTTCGAAGCGGTTGTGCCAGCCAAAGCCCTGCTGCTCAATGGCAGCCCCCTCGGGTTCAGTGCCCACCAGGGCGGCATCGCCTGCGCCATGCGCCTTGCCAAAGGTGTGACCGCCGGCTACCAGCGCTACGGTTTCCTCGTCGTTCATGGCCATGCGGGCGAAGGTTTCGCGCACATCACGGGCTGAGGCCACCGGGTCGGGCTTGCCATCCGGGCCTTCGGGGTTCACGTAGATCAGGCCCATCTGCACCGCGGCCAGCGGGTTGGCGAGGTCACGCTCGCCGCGGTAGCGGCTGTTGGGTTTGTCGCTGCTGGCCAGCCACTCGGTCTCGCCGCCCCAGTTCACCTGCGTCGGTTCCCACACATCCGCACGGCCGCCGCCGAAGCCGAAGGTCTTGAAGCCCATCGATTCCAGGGCGACGTTGCCGGCAAGCACCATGAGGTCGGCCCAGGAGAGCTTCTGGCCATACTTCTGCTTGATGGGCCAGAGCAGGCGACGGGCCTTGTCGAGATTGCCGTTATCGGGCCAGCTGTTGAGCGGCGCAAAACGCTGCTCGCCGCTGCCTGCACCGCCGCGACCATCGTAGATGCGATAGGTGCCGGCAGCGTGCCAGGTCATGCGGATAAACAGGGGGCCGTAGTGGCCGTAGTCGGCGGGCCACCAGTCCTGCGAGTCGGTCATCAGCGCGTGCAGGTCGGCCACCACGGCGTCGAGATCGAGCTTCTGGAACTCGCGGGCGTAGTCGAAGCCCTCCGCCAGGGGGGTGGAGAGTTCGGAGTGCTGATGCAGCAAGCCGATATCCAGCGACTGCGGCCACCAATCGCGATTGCCGCGAGTACTTTTTGCTGCCGCGGTGCTGTGGTTGAAGGGGCACTTCGCTTCGGATTCGTTCGACATGGGGGACTCCGTGATGGACTGGCGGGGCGTGGCTTTTGATGTGACAGGCACTCTACGCGGCAGGCTGCGATGGCGAAAATTGATTGACTCACGCAAGGCGATAGCCCGTGCCCAATGCCGACGTGCGAAAAGTCTGCGGCAGTGCCTAGCGTCGAACGATGGCGAAAAGCCGTTCAATTACCGACACTACGCGCCCTTTGTGTCCTTCAAGTTGCTGCCTCATGCCCCGTGATTTGCCCGCTGATCTGCTGATTGAACTGGGTTGCGAAGACCTGCCGGCCCGCTACATGTCGCCGCTGGCGGAAGCACTGCGTGCAGGCTTCCTGGGGGGCTTGGCCAAGCGTGGTGTGGCCCATGGCGAGGCCCAGCTGTTTGCTACTCCGCGCCGTCTCGCGCTGCTGGTGCGCGCCGTGCAGAGCGAGCAGGCCGAACAGACCATCGACCTCACCGGCCCCGCCCTCAATGTGGCGGTGAAAGATGGTCAGCCCACCCCGGCCGCGCTCGGCTTCGCCAAAAAATGCGGTGTGGAGTTCTCAGCCCTCGGGCAGAAGGACGGCAAGCTGCACTACGCCCGAACCGAAGCCGGAAAGCCCACGGCGGAGCTGATTCCCGCCATTTTTGAAGACACACTCAAGGGCATGGACGAGCTGGTGCCCAAGCGCATGCGCTGGGGCAGCGGTGACGAAACCTTTGTGCGGCCGGTGAGCTGGCTGGTCTGCCTGCTGGGCAGCGAGGTGGTGCCGCTCGCGCGCTTTGGCCTGCAGAGTGGCCGCGTCAGCTACGGCCATCGCTTTCACGCGCCGGCGGCCATATCGCTTGCGGCGCCGGCGGACTACGCCGCCGCTTTGAAGGCCGCCAAAGTCTGGGCCGAGGTGGATAGCCGCAAGGCCGAGATCGAACGGCAGATCAAGGCCGAAGTGGCGACGCTGCAGGGCCATGCCCGCATCAACCCCGAGCTGCTGGACGAAGTCACTGCGCTGGTGGAATGGCCGGTGGTGATCGTGGGCCGCATGGAAGACCGCTTCATGGCCCTGCCGCCCGAGGTGATTGTGGCGACGGTAGAAACCAACCAGCGCTACTTCACCGTGTTTGAAGACGCTGCCCTCACGCGCCTGAAGCCGGTGTTCATCACCATCGCCAACATCGAGTCGCGCGATGTCGCGCAGGTGATTGAAGGCAACGAGCGCGTGGTGCGGCCGCGCTTGAGCGATGCGATGTTCTTCTGGGAACAAGACCTCAAAAAGTCTCTAGCCATGCATGGCGTAAAGCTAGAAGCGATGAGCTACGTGAAAGGTCTTGGAACGCTTGCTGATAGACAGCAACGCATCACAAATCTGGCGGGCGATATTGCTGACGAACTAGACATAGAAGGCATAGACGTCGAGTTGGTTAGACGCGCAGCAACATTGTGCAAAAGCGATCTCGTAACTCGCATGGTTTTTGAGTTTCCGGAGTTACAGGGCATCGTTGGTGGCTATTACGCAATGAAATCCGGAGAGCCGGAGACGGTCGGCTTGGCAATCCGCGAGCATTATCTTCCCGCGCAGCACGGCACTTCGATTCCGAACACGCGCGAGGGGCAAGTCATCGCATTGGCAGATAAGGCAGATCAACTTGCAGGCATCTTCAAGCTAAACCTCAAGCCAACCGCTAGCAAAGATCCTTATGCCTTGCGCCGTGCGGCGAACGGCCTTTTGCGCATCACTATTGAGGGGCGTCTTCCCGTAGACCTAGAAGACTTACTAAAAGGCGCATTGGCTGATCAGCCGATGCAGAACGAAGCTCCGAGCGTATTGTCGGATTTGGTCGAGTTCGTGATGGAACGTCTGCGTGCGCTTTTGGTGACCGGTAGCGTCACCACAGAAATGTTCGAGGCCGTGAAGGCAACCGGCATCACCCAGCCGCTCGACTTCGCCCTCCGCATCGATGCCCTTAAGAGTTTCGTGGCACTGCCCGCCAGCGCCAATCTTGCGGCGGCCCACAAACGCATCCGCAAGATACTCAAACAAGCCAGTGACGAAGGCGTGATCGTCGATCCGAACAAGTTCAGAGCTGAGCGATTCGAGCATGATGCAGAACGCGCACTATTTGCAGTTGTGAGCACCCTGAATCTCGAAGGCGACTACACCGCTCGTCTCCTGCAGCTCGCCACCCTGCGCGAGCCGGTGGATGCCTTCTTCAACGGCGTGATGGTCAATGCCGATGACGCGGCGGTGCGCAGCAATCGCCTGGCCTTGCTCGCCAGACTCGACAAGCTCTGCCGCAGCGTCGCAGACATCTCGCTGCTGCCCGGATGAACGCCATGAAATGGGTTGTTCTCGATCGGGATGGCGTGGTCAATCACGACTCTCCGAACTACATCAAATCGGCCGCCGAGTGGCAGCCCATCCGTGGCAGCCTGGAGGCCATTGCGCGCCTCACGCAGGCGGGTTGGCGCGTGTGTCTGGCCACCAATCAGGCCGGCCTGGGCCGCAACTTGTTCGACTACGACGCCTTCGCGGCGATGAACACCAAGATGCAGAAGCTGCTCGCCGAGTGTGGCGGCCGCATCGATGCCGTGGCTTTCGCGCCCGAGCACCCGGACCACGCCACCGAGATGCGCAAGCCCAATCCCGGCATGCTGAAGGACCTCGCGCGCCGGCTGGGTGCGAGCTCCGAGAACATCTGGTTCGTGGGCGACTCCGACACCGACCTTGCCGCCGCCGAGGCCGCCGGCATGCAGCCGGTTCTGGTGCTCACAGGCAATGGGGAGAAGCACCAGGAAAGTGCGAAGCAGCGCGGTATTCCGGTGCATCCGGATCTATCGCGGTGCATTGACTTTCTGTTGACGAAATAAGCGGCGGTTCGCTGTCATCACAGTGTCAACGACTGCGCGTTACAGGCGTTGCCAAGTGGGTGTGTCGGTTTGATCCGACCCGGTGATTTCCCACTTGGATGCAACCCCAATGAAACTGAAAATCTGGGCGGCCCTGGCGGCCGCATGTTCGTTGTCGGCGCAGGCCTTCGAGCCGGCGTCCGGCACCATCAGCCTTGAAATGCCCTCGCTGGTGGCGGATGGCGGTCCTTACGTCGGTGCCAACCCCACTCCCGCGGTGGAGCCGGTGTGCGTGCCGGCACTGTGCGACACCTACACGCTGACGTCGGAGATTCCCGACAACTACAAAACCGCCAACCCCAATCAGGCGGTGCGTATCCAGACCAAGGGTTTTGAGGGCGATGACATCGACCTCTATGTCTACGACGACGCCACCGATGCGCTGCTGGGTTCTTCAGCCAGCGATGGCGCGGAGGAGGCCGTGGATGTGAAGCTCTCGGCACTGCCTGCCGTGTTGCGTATCGAGGCCATCGTGTTTCTCGGCACGGCCTCCACGGGCACGCTGGAGATCAACCTCGTCGGTGCGCCCGGCAGTGGCGGTGGTGGTGGCGTAGAGGAAGACCTGTGCGCACCCACCGGGGCTGCCAACAGCGGCAGTGCGGTGATGGATCTCGACATCCGTCGCGATTTCACCGCACTGGCCTCCAGCGCCACCTATGGCGCCTTCGTGCGCTTCAACCAGGGCACCAACAAGCAGCAGGATGCGGTGCTGAAGAAGCACGGCCTTTCGCTGAAAGGCGACTTCCGCAAGTACGTGAACTCAGTGTTCGTGCAGGGGCCGGTTGCGGCCTTCCACGCGCTCAGCCGCGAGCCTTCGGTGGGCTGGGTGGAGCACAACCGCCAGCTGCGCTACCTCGACGCCACCAGCAACTGGGCCACCCGCGCCCGCGTGGCGCAGGAGCCGGTTTCGGGCGGTCCCTACCTCGATGCCAATGGTGACGCCGTCACCGGCAAGGGCCAGCTGCTGGGCGTGATTGACAGCGGCGTGTTCGGCGCGCACCCGGACTTCGCCGGCCGCATGCTGCACAACTTCAAGCTCATCAATTTCGCCATTGAAGGCGTGCCGCAGTACATCGATGTGGGCGAGCAAGACAGCGAGAACGCTGCTGGCGGCCACGGCACGCACGTCACCGGCACGGTGATGGGCAACGGCGCGTTCTCCGATGGCGGCTACCCGCTGATGGATGTCGCGCCCTTCGTGCCCGGCACCTTTGCCGGCACGGCGCCTGAGGCCAGCATGATCCACTGGGCGCATGGCGCGGTGATCCTGGTGCTCTCCACCGTCACCGCCTACGACCACATGCTCGACAACATGGAGGCCTTCGAGGCCGAGCACGGCAGCCCGCTGCGCGCCGTCAACAACTCCTACGGCAATGCCGGCGGCAGCCAGTTCAACCCGGCCGCCACCGACTCCTGCTTGATCAAGGACATCGTTGATCGTGGCACCGTGATGGTGTTCGCTGCCGGTAACGATGGTGGCGATGGCAGCGCCGACATGACCTCCTCGGCCTGCAAGCACACCACGCCGGGCGTGATCTGCGTGGCGAGCTACAACGACAACGGCACCGGCAAGCTCGACGGCGATCTGTCGGGCTTCTCCAGCCGCGGTCTTCGGGGCGACCCGATGAACTACCCGGATATTTCAGCACCGGGCGATGCCATCACCTCCGCTTGTGCCCAGGCCACCGGCACCCAGGCCATCTGCACAGGCGGCGATGACAACCTGGTGGAAACCGAGTGGCAGCCGCTCTACGGCACCATCTCCGGCACCTCGATGGCCGCCCCGCACATCACCGGCATCATCGGCCTGATGACGCAGGTGAAGCCTGACCTCACGCCGGAGCAGATCGAGAAGTTGCTGCAGAAGCACGCCCGCAAGATTGGCGATGGCTACGAGCCCGACCCGCAGCACGAGGGCAGCACCATTCACTTTGCCTACGGCGCTGGCCTGGTGGATGTGCCCTCCATGCTCGAAGAGCTGGGCGCCACCAAAGCCGGCCTGCCGCCGGCCGGCGGTGAGTGGGTGGTGTTTGATGGCGACGAAGACCCGCTGGTGCTCGAAACGGCTAGCGACGCCGTGAAGCTGACCATGCAGGAGGAAACGCTGGATGGTGTCACCGGCGTGCGCTTCCGCATCACCGTCGCCAACGCGGCTGATTTCGTCGCCTCCAGTGCACTCGACTATCGCGTGGAGATGAATGTGGCGGGCGAGCCCTATGCCACCACGGTGCAGCTCACGCCGGATGGTGCGGTGATTCCAGCAGCCGATGCCAGCAACACCGCAGTGGCGGCAGCCGCAGGGCTTGAAGGCAATGTGCTGCACTTCTTCGTGCCCTATACGCAGCTGGGTTCTCCGGCCCGCATCGAGCCGATCCACAACATCCGCGTCGTGGTGTCGGATGCCGCCGGTGCTGTGGACTACGCGCCTTCGCCTGCGGGCACGCCGGCGCTGATTGCCGCTACCCAGCCAATGTTTGGCCGTGCCTTCACGGTTCAGCTCGCGCCGGATGCCACGCCGCCAGCACCAAACCCCGGCCAGCCGCCGGTGATTCTCGACCCCGTGAATGCGGGCGCCCAGGGGGCGGGTCGCTTCGGTGGTGGCGCGCTGGCACTGGTGCTGTTGCCGCTGGGCCTCGCGGCGCTCATGCGCCGCCGCCGGCAGCACTAGGCAAGCGGTTAGATGCCGGCCCGGCCTCTTCGCAGAGGCCGGGCTTTTTTGTTCTGCCGGCCTGTGACAGGCTGGCAGGCCCCACCCGCGTTCCACCATGCGCCTTCGATTCTGGATGCTCTCTGCCGCCGTGCTGCTGCTGTCGCTGATGGCGGGCGGCTACTGGCTGTGGCAAGACGTGCAGCAGGCGTTGCGGCAGCCACCGGCACAGACGCGCGAGGTCTTCGTAGGCAGCAAGACCTGCCTGAGCTGCCATGCCGATCAGCACGCCAGCTGGAAGCGCACCTACCACCGCACCATGACGCAGGAAGCCTCGCGGCAAAGCGTGCAGGGGCGCTTCGATGGCGAGGTGGTGGAGTCCTGGGGCGTGAAGGTGCGGCCAGTGACGCGGCAGGGCAGGTATTTTTTCGAGTACCTCAACCCCAGTGGTGGCGTAGCGCAGACCGTTGAAGTGCAGCGCACCGTCGGCAGCCATCGCTACCAGCAGTACCTCAGCAAGGATGCCGACGGCCGCTACAGCCGCATGCATCTCATCTGGCACATCGGCGACGCGCGCTGGGTGCACTACAACGGCGCGTTTCTCTACGACGATGCACAGGGTTTCAACCAGCACGCGGCGGTGTGGAACCCCAACTGCATCTTCTGCCACAACACCGGCGTGAACCCGAACATCACCAACGAGGATGCCCTGCTGCAAAAGGCACTGCAGGGCGAGCGCTTCAATTACTTGAATGCGGCGCACTGGGACAGCCAGGTAGCCGAGCTGGGCATTGCCTGCGAGAGCTGCCACGGCCCTGGCGCCACGCATGCCGAGGCCAACCGCAATCCGCTGCGCCGCTATGCGCTGCATTTTTCCGATGCGCCAGACCCCACCATCACCAACCCGGATCGCTTGTCGCCTGCGCGCGCAGATGAAGTCTGTGGCCAGTGCCACGGCCAGCGCCTGCCCGCACAGCTGGAAATGGCCAGTGAATGGTTGAAGCAGGGGCCCAGCTACCGCGCTGGCGATGTGCTGGCCCAGCATGTGTCGCTGGTGTGGCCCGACACCGTGCCGCCTGCGGGCGACGCCAATCTATTCCGCCTACGCTTCTGGAAAGACGGCACGCCGCGACTCTCGGCCTATGAGATGCAGGGGCATCTGCAATCGGCCTGCACCAGCGAAGGCAAGGCCAGCTGCATTGGCTGCCACGAGGCGCACGACGGCGACCCGGCGGGCATGATCAAGCCCGCCAACCGCGAGGGCGCTTCCTGCATCGGCTGCCACGCCGAAGCTGCCGCGCTGCCCGCGCATCAGGCACACGCCAAGGTGAGTGCTACCACCAACTGTGTGGACTGCCACATGCCGAAGATGGTCTACGGCGTGATGGAGATTCACCGCACGCACCGCATCCGCAGCCCAGATCCGCTCGCGGCGGCAGCCAACCAGCAGCCGGATGCCTGCACCAGCTGCCATGGCAATCAGTCAGCGCAATGGGCGGCGGATGCGATTGCCGGCTGGCGTGCTGGCGCTGCGGGCGATGTCGCGCAACCCGCATCTGAGGGCGCAACGGTGGCGATGCCTGAGAACCTCCGCCAACTCTTCGGCGGCGATCCCGTGCAGCGCGCGGTGGCAGCAAAGCTCGCTGGCATCGAAAAATCCGCGCTGACGAATGCCGAGCGCGCCGTGCAACTGCCGCTCTTGTTTGCGGCGATGGAAGACGGCTACCCGGCGGTGCGTCGCTTTGCGCAGCAGTCCGCTGTGGTCAGCGCTGAAAGGCTCGGCATGCCGGCGCTGGTGGCTGCGCTACAGGGGTTTGATTTCATCGCCGCGCCGGCACAGCGTGCGCAAGCCCTGCAAGGCATCCGCGCTGCGGCGCCGGCGCCGCAGCCTGCGCAAGACCTGCTGGGTGGCCTGCTGAATGCCGATGGCAGCGCCAATACCGCCGCCCTGGGACTGCTACGCGCCGAAGCCGATACCACCGCCATCAACATTGGAGAGTGAGCCCATGGCTCTGAAGAAAGCCGTCACTGCACCCGCTGAAGCAGTAGCGAGCGATGCCGCGCTGCGTAGTGCGCGCGCCAGCTTGCGCTATGGCTTTACGGCCCTGCTGCTGTTCGTGCTGGGCGGCTTGTCGCTGGAGTTTCTGCATCTCATCAAGGCGCCCTGGTATCTCGAAAACCATCTGCGCCGCGAGCTGTGGGTGCTGGCGCATGCGCATGGTGCGCTGCTGGCCCTGTTCAATTTGATCTACGCCGCGCTGTTGCCGCGCCTGGCCGCTGCGGCGAGTGCCGGTGGTTGGCTGCGCGCAGGTGCGGTGCTGGTGCCAGCCGGGTTTTTTCTGGGCGGCATTGGCAACAGCGAGGGCGACCCCTCACTCGCCATTGTGCTCACGCCGCTGGGCGCAGCGGCAGTGGTGATCGCCCTGGTCCTGTGCGTGCGCGCCGCCTGGCGGCACACTGACTGAATCCTGCAAAGAGACCCCTCATGACCCAAGCCACTCGCCTTGAAAGAATGCTGCAAACCGTGGAGCGCGTCGGCAACAAATTGCCAGACCCCGCCATGCTGTTTGTGGGCCTGCTGTTGCTGGTCTGGCTGCTGTCGTTCGCCCTCTCAGGCATCGACTTCGGCGTGCTCGACCCGCGCAGCCAGCAGCCGCTGGAGATCAAGAACCAGCTGGCGCCCGCCGCGCTCACCAGTTTCTTGTCGAACATGGTCACGGTGTTCACGGGCTTTCATCCGGTGGGCGTGGTGCTGGTGGCGCTGCTGGGTATTGGTGTGGCCGAGCACACGGGCTTCATCAACGCCGGCCTGCGCGCACTCATGGCGGTGACGCGCCGCTCGCTGCTCACGCCCATGCTGATTGCGGTGGCCATCCTGAGCCACACGGCGGTGGACGCGGGCTATGTGCTGGTGATTCCGCTGGGTGGTGTGCTGTTCTACGCAGCGGGCCGGCATCCCCTGGCGGGCATTGCAGCGGCCTTTGCGGGGGTGTCTGGCGGCTTCTCGGCCAATTTCGTGCCCGGCTCGCTCGACCCGATGCTGAGCGGCATCTCGCAGGCGGGCGCACAGCTGCTGGACCCTGCCGTCACGGTGGGGCCGCTCAACAATTTCTTCTTCACCGCCAGCTCCGCGCTGCTGATCATTGGCCTCGGCTGGTGGCTGACCGACAAGGTGGTGGAGCCGCGCCTGAGGGCCACCGCGCTTGATGGCGACCTGTCGGACCTGCCGCCGATGCAGGCGCTCAATCCGGCAGAACGTCGTGCCATGCGCGGCGCGCTGCTGGCGATGGCGCTAGGGGTTGCGGCGCTGGCACTCACGGCCCTGCCGCAGGGTTCGGCCTGGCGTGCGGCCAGCGGCGCCCTGACCGACTCGGCGGCACCGCTGATGAAGTCCATCGTGCCGCTGATCTTTCTGTTGTTCCTGTTTCCGGGTGTGGTCTACGGCGTGCTGGTGGGCAGCGTGAAGTCGAGCCGCGACGTGATTGCGGGTATGAGCAAGAGCATGTCCGGCATGGGCTATTACCTGGTCATCATGTTCTGTATCGCGCAGTTCATTGCCGCGTTTTCGGCCTCCAACCTCGGCGTGCTGCTGGCTTTGAAGGGGGCGGCGGCGATTCAGGCGGCAGCCTTGCCGGGCGCGGTAACCGTGATGGGTCTGATCGCGCTCACCGGCTTCATTAACCTGTTCATCGGCTCGTCTTCAGCCAAGTGGGCGCTGTTGGCACCCATCATGGTGCCCATGCTGATGACGCTCGGCTTCTCGCCGGATCTCACTCAGGCGGCTTATCGGGTGGGCGATTCGTCCACCAACATCATCACGCCGCTGATGCCGTACTTCCCGCTGGTGGTGGTGTATTGCCAGCGCTATGTGAAGGGCACGGGCATTGGCACGCTCACGGCGCTGATGCTGCCGTACTCGATCACCTTCATCACGGTGTGGACGCTGTTCCTGCTCGCCTACTGGGGACTGGGCCTGCCGCTGGGTGTGCAGGCGAGCTACAGCTACACGCCTTGAGTGCTCAGCGCCCGCACACCGCGTAGTCCTCGCGGCGGCGCTCGATTTCCACGCCCACCGTCTTGGCGGCGGGCACCGCTCCCGGCTTGCTCACGGTGAGTTTCAGGGTCTGTAGCGGAAACTGCGCGAACAGGCGGCGCGCAGCCGTCTCGGCAAAGGTTTCGAGCAGCTGAAACTGCTGCTCATCCACCAGTGCCAGCAGGGTAGTGCACACCGCGTGGTAGTCCAGCGCATCGCGGATGTGGTCGCTGGCGGCGGCCTCGCGGGTATCGGTACCGAGATCGAGATCGAGAATCAGCGGCCGCCGGATGTGATGCTCCCAGGCGTTGACGCCGATGTGGGTCTGTATCTCGAGGCCGCGTATGAAGACTTTATCCATGGTGCGATTTTAGGCGCTTGCGGGCGCGGTCAGCTCCATCAGCGGCCAGCGCGCACGGGTGGGAAAGCCCGCCACCGCCGGCAGACCCTCGCGACGGCGCATCCAGCCGGCGTAGGCAATCATCGCGGCGTTGTCGGTGCAGAACTCGCGGCGCGGAAAAAACACCCGTCCGTTGCGCTTGGCGGCCAGCAGTTGAAGGCGCTCGCACAGCCGCAGGTTGGCGCCGACGCCGCCCGCCACCACCAGGGTGCGATGGCCGGTGGCCTCCAGCGCGCGGGCGCATTTGATGGCCAGTGTCTCTGTTACCGCGTCCTCAAAGCCGCGGGCGAGATCGGCCCTGGTCTGCTCGTCGGCGCCCGCCGGCAGGGCGGTGAGCACCGCAGTTTTCAGGCCCGAGAAGCTGAAATCGAGGCCGGGGCGGTCGGTCATCGGGCGTGGAAACTTGAAGATGCCGGGCCGGCCCTGCTCAGCCAGCCGGGCCAGCTCAGGCCCGCCGGGGTAGGGCAGACCCAGGAGCTTGGCAGTCTTGTCGAAAGCCTCGCCCACGGCGTCGTCGAGACTCTCGCCCAGCAGGGTGTAGCGGCCGATGCCCTGCACCTCCACCAGCAGGGTGTGGCCGCCCGACACCAGCAGGGCGACAAAGGGGAAGGCGGGTGCATCGGCTTCCAGCATGGGCGCCAGCAGGTGGCCTTCCATGTGGTGCACGCCAATCAGCGGCACATCGAGCGCGGCGGCCAGACCGGCAGCAGCGGCGGCACCGACCATCAAGGCGCCAATCAGTCCGGGGCCTGCGGTGTAGGCGATGCCGCCCAGGTCAGCCGGCTTCAGGCCGGCCTCGGCCAGCACGGTGCGGATCAGCGGCAAAACACGGGTGACGTGGTCGCGCGAGGCGAGTTCCGGCACCACGCCGCCATACTCGGCGTGCAGCTTGATCTGCGAATGGAGGGTGTGCGCCAGCAGGCCTTCGGGCCCATAAACCGCCACGGCAGTTTCGTCGCACGAGGTCTCCACGGCGAGGATGGGGCGGTTATCTGGAGTCGGCTGCATGGGGCTATTGTCTCAACTGCGCGGCACGGGTGCTTTGCACAGGCCAAAAAATGCGCATAGAATCGCGGCCCTTTAGTCCCGATGGCTAAGTCGAGACACCAACGCAAGACGTCCCGCTTGGGCGTCCCAACCCCAGAGAGTCGAGTAGCCCATGCCTGAAGTCCGCGTCCGCGACAACGAACCGTTTGAAGTGGCTGTCCGCCGTTTCAAGCGCACCTGCGAAAAAGCCGGCGTCCTCACCGACGTGCGCAAGAAAGAATTCTTCGAGAAGCCCAGCATGGAGCGCAAGCGCAAGCGCGCTGCCGCCGTGAAGCGCCAGGAGAAGAAGGTTCTTCGCGAAACCGCTCGCCAGACCCGCATGTACTAACCGGCTCACTGCCGGTCAAAAGCCTGCCTTGGCAACATCGCAGGCTTTTTTGTTTCCTAAAGGATTAACTCATGACTGACCTCAAGACCCGCATCACCGAAGACGTGAAGACCGCCATGAAGGCCGGCGAGAAAGAGCGCGTGTCGCTGCTGCGCATGCTCACGGCCGAACTGAAGCAGCGCGAGGTCGTCGAACAAATCGAGCTGACGGATGCTGCCGTGATTGCGGCCATCGAGAAGATGCTGAAGCAGCGCAAGGACTCCGAGCAGCAGTTTCGTGCCGCTGGCCGCACCGAACTGGCCGACAAGGAAGCAGGCGAGATTGCCGGCCTGATGGTCTACCTGAGATCGGAAGAGCGTCGTGTAGGGAAAGAG
>CAMTXV010000165.1:0-2884 GCA_947085665.1 uncultured Sinobacteraceae bacterium
CTATTTCGCCAACGACCTCGCCTATCACGTCGACAAGCTCGATCGTGGCTATCCCCTGCTCATCGACGTCTGGGGTGCCGACCACCACGGCTACATCGCCCGCGTGCGCGCCGCCATCGAAATGCTCACGGGCCGCAAGGACGCACTCGAAGTGGCCCTCATGCAGTTCGTGACGCTCAGCAGCGGCAAGATGGGCAAGCGCAGCGGCAACTTCGTCACGCTGCAAGATTTGATCGACGAGGTGGGGCCAGATTCCACGCGCTTCTTCTACCTCTCCCGCTCGCACGATGCGCATCTGGAGTTCGACATCGATCTGGCCCGCAGCCAGAGCAACGACAACCCGGTGTTCTATGTGCAGTACGCGCATGCGCGCATCTGCTCGGTGTTCAAGCAGCTGGGTGAGAAGGGCGGCATGCATGACGAGGCGCTGGGCCTGGCCTCGCTCGGCAGGCTCGATACCGAAGAAGAAAAGACCCTGCTCACCGTGCTGGCGCGCTACCCCGAGCTGCTGCGGGTGGCAGCCACCAACCGCACGCCGCACACGCTGGCGTTCTACCTGCAGGAACTCGCCGCAGCGCTGCACGGCTACTACAACCAGCACAAGTTCCTGGTCGATGACGCGGCCCTGCAGGCCGCGCGCCTGACGCTGATCCGCGCCACGCAAACCGTGCTGCGCGGGGCACTCACCCTGCTGGGTGTCAATCCGAAGGACGCGATGTGAGAGTGGCCACGCGCGACTACGCCCGACCGCAGCGGCCCAAGCCCACCGGGCGTGGCCGCCCGCCGCCGCGTCGCGCAGCACCCAAGCCCGCCAGCAGCGCTGCGCTGGGGCTGCCGCTGTGGGTGTGGATGGTGGTGGGCTTGAGCGTGGTGATGTGCGCCTTTGCCATTTATACGGTGACGCGCCCGGTCGAGCCCATGGACATGGCGCCCAGCAGTGAGGTCAAGGCAGAAAAGACCGCCAAGACCATCGAGATTCCGCCCAAGGAGCCCTCGCGTTTCGCCTTCTACGAAATGCTGCCGAGCTACGAGGTGGTGGTGCCAGACGACGTGCTCAACCCACCCAAGCCCAAGCCGGGCGAGGCGCGCAACAACCTGCCGCCCGAGCCCGCCGCTGCGGCAGTCAACCCCGCTCCATCGGCAACACTCTCGCCGGATCTGCCAGACGACCTGAAGGCCGCCATTGCTGCCGAAGCGGCCACGCTGCCGGCGAGCAAGCCCATCACCGCCGCCGATGTGAAGCCCGCAAAGAAGCCCGAAGCGAAGCCAGCGCTTGCCGCCATTGCCCCGGCGCCTGCCAGCGCGCCGCCGCAGCCCACTGCACAGCTGGCCAAGGGCGAGCAGTTTCTGATTCAAGTCGCCGCGTACCGCACCCGCAGCGATGCCGAGCAGCGCGTGGCAGCCCTCGCGCTCGCAGGCTTGGCCGCGCGCGTGGAGCAGGTCACCATCGATGACAAAGACACCTGGTTCCGCGTGCGGCTCGGGCCTTACGGCAGCGCCAGTGCAGCCTCTGCGGCGCAGCAAAGCCTCAAGGCGCAGGGCTTTAGCGGTGTGGTGATGAAGGTCAAGGGTTAGTCGCGTCTTCAGGAGTTGTCGATGAACAAGTTTTTCCTCGTGGGGGTGGCGCTTGCCGCACTCAGCAACAACGTATTTGCGGCGGAAGCCGTCCAGCGCGTCGAGCGCGGCAACCTGGTGATGGAGGGCGTGCCAGAGATTCCGGCCGAGTTGAACGAGCGTCTCAACCGCTACCAGCAGGTGCGCGGTGCGGCCTTCAGCGGCTGGCTCAAGGACGGCAGCGCGCTGGTCAGCACGCGCTTTGGTGAAACGGCGCAGATGCACCGCATCGAGCGGCCGATGGGCGCGCGTGCCCAGCTCACCTTCTTCCCCGAGCCCATTGGCGGTGCCCTGCCACACCCCACCCAGAACGGCTTCGTGTTTGCGAAGGACTCGGGCGGCAACGAGTTCTTCCAGTTCCATTACTTCGACATCGCCAGTGGCGAAACCACGCTGCTCACCGATGGCAAGTCGCGCAACACCAGCGCGCTGTTTTCGCGTGACGGCAAGCAGTTCGCGTTCTCCACCACCCGCCGCAATGGCAAGGATGTCGATATCCATCTGAGTGCGCTCGACGGCAAGCCGAGCACACCGTTGTTGGAGAAAGAAGGCGAGTGGACCGCCCGGGATTTCTCGCCCGATGGCAAGACGCTGCTGGTGCGCCGCTCGGTGTCGATCATCGAGTCGGAGCTCTACACGCTCGATCTCGCCACCAAAGCACTGACGCGCTTCCGCCCCACCGCGGAGCCGGTGTACTTCGGCGATGCCCGCTTCACGGCCGATGGCAAGAGCGTGGTGTATGTGTCGGATGAAGGCAGCGAGTTCCGCGGCCTGCGCCTTCAGGCGCTCGCCGGCGGCGCAGAAAGGTGCTTTGGCGCGCTGATTCCCTGGAATGTGGAGGAGTTCAAGCTCTCGCCCGATGGCAGCAAGCTCGCCTTCGTGACCAATGAGGATGGCATTGCCGCGCTCTATGTGGTCAGCGTCAAAACCGGCGCTGCACTCGCCGTGCCCAAGCTGCCCGTGGGCCAGGTCGATGGCATCCAGTTCGATACATCAGGCCAGCGCCTCGGCTTCTCGGTGGACCGCGCCACCAACCCGGCCGATCTCTACGCCTTCCGCTTCGGTGACAAGACCCTCACCCGCTGGACGGCGAGCGAAGTGGGCGGCCTGAACACCGCGCAGTTCGTGGAGCCCGCACTGGTGCGCTACCCGAGCTTCGACGGCAAGAGCATCCCCGCGTTTGTCTACAAGCCCAAGACGGCGACAGCCAAGCTGCCGGTGATCATCAGCATTCACGGTGAGATCGGAAGAGCGTCGTGTAGGGAAAGAG
>CAMTXV010000166.1:0-7938 GCA_947085665.1 uncultured Sinobacteraceae bacterium
GCAATGCCATCAAGTTCACCGAGTCCGGCTCGGTCACACTCAGCTGCACGGTGGTGCACGCCACGCCCGCCAGCACCCAGCTGCGCTTCGAGGTGCAAGACACTGGCGTGGGGATCGACCCCATCCAGATGACCCGCCTGTTCAGTGCTTTTACCCAGGCCGACAACTCCACCACTCGGCGCTTTGGCGGCACTGGGCTGGGTCTCACCATCTGCAAGGAACTGGTGTCGCTCATGGGCGGGCGCCTCACGGTCGATTCCACACCGGGTGTGGGCTCCATCTTCGCGACGACCTTGGGCTTCGACCGCGCGGATCCCTCCTGGCGCGAGGTGCATCTGGTGAGCGTCGACGACTTGCAGATTGACCCTCTCGTGGGCGCCCGCGTGCTGGTGGTCGACGACAACTACATCAACCTGGAAGTAGCTGGGGAGTTGCTGCGACAGGCGCAGGTGGAGGTGGTGACCGCCACCAATGGCCGCGAGGCGCTGGAAAAAATCGCCGCCTCTGAATACGACGCGGTGCTGATGGACTTGCAGATGCCGGAGATGGACGGCATCACCGCGACTCAGCAGCTGCGACTCGATCCGCGTTACGCGAATCTGCCGGTGATTGCGATGACCGCCAACGCCATGACCGGCGACCGCGAGCGCTGCATGAATGCCGGCATGAACGATCACATTCCCAAGCCCATCGACCCGGCGGAGCTGCGCAGCACCCTGGCCCGCTGGCTGCGCCGGCGCTCGACGGGCGATCTGGGTTCCACGCTACAGCCGTTCGGTTGAGCTTCGGCAGGGCCCAGACCCGTCAGGGGCGCAAGTACAAGTCGAATCGCGCCTGCGTGCCCTCCAGGGCGGTGTTGGGTGCAATGCCGGCCAACCAGGGCGCCTTGGCCGGGCGCTTCACGGCAATACGTTTCACGCCGCTGGCGAGCGCGGCAGTGAGCAGGGCGTCGGCATCGGCATCGCCCCCGGTCAGGTCGCGAAGGATCTGCATCTCCTTCGAGGGCAGGGCGCGCTTGCCGTCATCGGGATACATCGGGTCGAGCACGATCACCTCGTGGTCGGCAGCGGCGCTGAGGCCCGCAGCACTGTCGTGATCGAGAATGGTCATCTGCTGAGCCGCAGCACAGAGCTGCGGCGAGGCGAGCGCGCGACGGTGGGCATCGCGTAGCAGGGCCAGCAACACCGGGTTGCGTTCGGCGAGCGTCACGGTCGCGCCCAAGGCGGCGAGCGTGAAGGCATCGCGACCCAGCCCTGCGGTGCCATCAAATACCTTCACGCTGGGCTTCTTGTGCAGGCCCACGGCCTTGGCAAGCAGTTGTTTGCGTCCACCGGCAATGCGGCGTTGCACGTCGGCAGCGGCCCAGTCCAGCGCGAAGGCGCCATAGCCGGTGAGGTGCGGTGCGGCCAGGGTCAGCCGGCCCTCGTCGTCACGGCGCAGGAGAAACAAAAAGCCCCGGACGGTGAGGTCCAGGGCTTCGGTGCGGTCATCAATGGGCGGGTTCTCCGCCATTGCGCGGCGCCTGCTTAGGCGAGCTTGGCGGGGTCGAAGTAGCTGGTGAGCTTCTGCGCCAGCATCAGGTCGCCTTCCAGCTGCAGCTTGCCGGTCATGAACGCGGTCATGCCGTTCAGCTCGCCTTTCATGAGGGCGACGAGATCGTCGTCTTCCATGGTGATGCCGAGGTCGGCATTGGAAGCCACGCCTTCAGCCACGGTGGCGACGCCGCCCTTGATGGTGACGTTGTGCGGCTGGCTCACGTTGAACTGGATCACGCAGTCGGAGCCCTCGGCGTAGGCCTGGGGGAGCTTCTTGATGAGTTCGACGGCTGCTGACATGGGTTCTCTCCAGAAAGGTCTAAAAGGAGCCGAATGGTAACGAGGCTTGTAACGCAGGGGCAAGCACTATCGGCATTTCCATCGGCGGATGGACAAGACTGATTACTGGCCCCTCGAAGGCTTCAGGTAATCCGCTGTGCAGGCCGCTCGAAGCCCTCGCGGAACAGGCCGTCTGCGGTGGCTCTGAGCCACTCGATGCGATCCGGCCGCCAGTCTGCCAGCACGATGCGTTCACAGGCTTGGTCCCTAACACGGAGAGCATGCTCGCCGGGACGGTGGGTGTGGCCGTGGATCAGGCGCGTGACGCCGTGGCGCTGGAAGGCAAGGGCGATGGCGGCGGGCTGCACATCCATGATGTTCTCGGCCTTCTGGCGCTTCGACTGACTGCTGCCCTCACGCAGACCGCCGCCAATGGCGCGGCGCCGACTGGCGGACAGCCGCAGAAACAGCCACTGCGCTAAGGCGTTGCGCGAGAAGCGGCGCCAACGCTGGTAGCCGCGGTCGTCTAGGCAGTATTGATCTCCGTGCGCGAGCAGCGTGCGCGCGCCCGCCAGGGTGAGGCAGTGCTGCTCCGGCAGAGGCCTGGCGCCAGTGACGCGTGCGAAGGCGTCCCCGAGCAGAAAGTCGCGATTCCCCACTTGGTAGAACACCGTCACACCGGAATCGCTCAGCGAACGGAGCGCAGCGCACTCGGCGGCGTAGTCGGCGAGGCCAAGGTCATCGCCGACCCAGGACTCAAACACATCGCCGAGCAGGAAAACCTCAGCCGCCTCGCGGGCGGGGCCGGCACAGAAACGCAAAAAGGCCTCGTTGAACAACGAGGCCTCTGGGATATCACCGGCGGGTGCTGCACCTGCCCGTGCAGGCAGGTGCAGATCGGCCAGCAGCAGGGCATCAGCCAACGATGCTGGCCTTCTTGATGACCACCTTGGTCACTGGCATGTCCTGACCGAAGGGCGGGGTACGGCCGGTGGGGGTGTTGGCAATGGCATCGACCACGTCCATGCCTTCCACCACCTTGCCGAACACGGCGTAGCCCCACTCGCCGCGCGCACCGGCGTTCAGGAAGTCATTGTCGGCGTGGTTGATGAAGAACTGCGCCGTGGCCGAGTGCGGGTCGTTGGTGCGTGCCATGGCAATGCTGCCGCGCACGTTCTTCAAGCCATTGCCGCCCTCGTTCTGCACCGGCGCCGTGGTCTGCTTTTCGGCATAGCCGTTCTGGTCGTAGCCGCCGCCCTGCACCATGAAGCTCTTGATGACGCGATGGAACACCGTGCCGTCGTAGTGGCCGCTTTTCACATAGGCCACGAAGTTGGCGGTGGACTTGGGGGCGGCAACGCCATCAAGTTGCAGGGTGATGTTGCCCATCGAGGTTTCAAGCAGGATTTTCGGTGCGGTTTCGCTCATGGTCTTGGTCTTTTTTGCAGGGGTTTTGGTGGAGGAAGTCTGGCTGCCCTTGCTGCTTTCGGCGGCCGGTGCGGCAACGGCAAATACGGCGCAGAACACACCGCAGAGCGGGGCGATCAGATGGCGGGAGAGTCGCATGGCTTTGGGGGGATCCGTCTGGATTGCTTGGGACGATGATTTTACGCGGGCAGCGTGCGGCTGTCGGCGAGCGCCGTTTCACGGGTGATCTCCAGCAGTGCTTTTTCGAGCAGCGGCCACTGCGCACCGGGGCGATGCACGCCTTCAGACAGCACGCGGCGAAAGGCGCGTCCGCCGGGCTGACCGCGGAACAAGCCCAAGAGATGTCGGGTGATGGCTGCCAGCGGCACGCCGCGCGCGAGCGAGGCTTCCACATAGGGTTGCAGGCGTTGCAGTGCTTCGGCGCGGCTCTGGCTGGGGTCTTCTGCGGCGAACAGCGTGCTGTCGACGGTCGCCAGCATCCAGGGGTTCTCATAGGGTTCGCGGCCCAGCATCACCCCATCGACCAGCGCCAGCTGCTCGGTGCACTGCGACAAGGTCTTGATGCCGCCGTTGATGACGATGGTGAGTTGCGGAAACTCGGCCTTGAGCCGGTAGACATGCTCATAGGTGAGCGGCGGCACCTCGCGGTTTTCCTTGGGGCTCAAGCCCTTCAGCCAGGCCTTGCGGGCATGCACGATGAAAGTGGTGCAGCCCGCCGCTGCCACGGTTTCGACGAAGCGTTTGAGAAAGGGATAGTCCTCGCTGTCATCCACGCCGATGCGGTGCTTCACCGTCACCGGCAGCGCGGTGGCGCGGCGCATGGCGGTCACTGCCTTGGCGACAGTCTCTGGCTCGTTCATCAGGCAGGCGCCGAAACGGCCCGTGGTCACGCGGTCTGAGGGGCAGCCGCAGTTGAGATTCACCTCGTCATAGCCGTACTGCTCGGCCATCTCCGCGCAGCGCGCTAGCGCATCGGTCTCACTGCCGCCCAGTTGCAGCGCCAGGGGGTGCTCTGCCGCATCGAAAGACAAAAACCGCGCGCTGTCGCCATGAATCAGTGCGCTGGTGGTGATCATCTCGGTGTAGATGCGCGCCTGCCGAGTGAGACCACGCCAGAAATAGCGGCAATGGCGATCAGTCCAGTCCATGCAGGGCGCGGTGCAGAAGCGCCAGGGCGAGACAGCTTCAGGAAGCGGGGAAGGGAGCAATTGAAGCCTGGCAGGGGTTAGCGTGGAGCGTGATTGTCCCGCGTTGCGACGCCCGCGTCAGCAGCGCGACGACTGGCGCGCAGCGCAACGCGCTTCTGCACCGGAGCCGGCAGCATTTCTTCACGCACCTCGTCGGTCCACACCACGAACTTTTTCAGATTGGCCACGCCGTAGCTGGTGGTCATGGCGCAGTCGGCGGCATCGCGGCCCCGGCCAAGAAGAATCCAGCCGATGCGCGCGGTGTCGTGGCGGGCATCCCAAAGGTGCCATTCGCCGCCCAGAAACACTTCGAAGCAGGCCGAGAAATCCATGGGCGCGGGGTTGATGGGCACCCCGATGTCGCCGAGATAGCCGGTGGCATAGCGGCTGGGAATGTTGAGGGCGCGGCAAAAAGTGACCGCCAGATGATTGAAGTCGCGGCAGACGCCGACCCGCTCCTTGAAGGTTTCTGCAGCCGTGCGACTGTTGCGGGCATGGGCGTAATCGAAGCGCAGATTGCTCTTGATCCAGCCGCACACCGCACGCACACGCGGCCAGCCCTCGGGCACCTGACCAAACATCTGCCAGGCCAGCTCACTTAGTTGATCCACCTCGCAGTAGCGGCTGGGCAGCAGAAATTCCAGGCAGTCACCGGGTAGGACATCCAATGCCATCTGCTCCGCCCGTAACGGCTCTGGCACGGGAAGTCCGGTGTCACGCACCAACACATCGTTGTAGAGCTTCAGCTCGCCTGCCGGCGCACTCAAGCGGGCGCGGACGTTATCCATATGGTCGCGGAAGTAGCCAATCTCGCGTAAGCGTTTGCCGTTGGCCGTGGCCCGGATGAGGTCGGGCCTCAGCAATGAGGCGCGGCGCTCGGGCACCACGTTGAGCAGGGTGGTCACGACCGTGGGGTTGGGTAGATCGAAGACGATTTCGTAGCCGGCGCGGATGAGCATAAGGGCGTCCAGAGAGGGTGGAGGAATCGCCCGCCACCCTGAGCCTTCGCCCTGTCCTGTCCCGGAATGTTCAGCCGCCGCCGAACTCCGCCAGCCAGCCCGCGCGGTCGCGTTCGAAGTGGGCCAGCTCACCAAAGCCCGCGTAGGCAGGATGTGAAAAGGCGCGGTTGGCCTTGCGGTGCAGACCGCTTTTCAGCAATACCTTCTGCGAGCCGAGATTGTCGAGATGGGCATTGGCCGTAATGGTGGGCAGCCCCAGTTCAGCAAAGCCGTAGCGCAGCAGGGCCAGCGACATTTCGGTGGCATAGCCACAACCCCAATCGGCTTCGAACAGGCGGTAACCCACCTGGAGCATCGATTCGCCCTGCACATGATTCAGTAGATGAAAGCCAATGCAGCGGCCCGTCGCGCGCTCACAAGTGGCCCAGGCGCCCAGGCCAGGGTGTTCTTCGTAATAACGCAGGATGCGGTTTTGCAGCATCGCGCGGCTGCTCTCGGCGCTCATCGCACCACCGAGATAACGCATGACGGCTTCGCTGCTGTTGAGACGCAACAGCAAGGCTTCGTCAGCCAGCGTGAAACGGCGCAGCGTGAGCCGCGCCGTTTCCAGGTGTTCGAGGCCTGCGTCTTTCACAGACCGCCCGCGCCCACCAGGCCACCATCCACCGTCAGCGTGGTGGCAGTGACATAACTGGCCGCATCGCTCACGAGATAGAGAATTGCGGGTGCGATCTCAGCCGGCTGGGCGACGCGCGCGAGCGGGATGCTCTGCAGCGCCACCTTGAGAATCTGCTCGTTCTGGGTGAGTGCGGAGGCGAACTTGGTTTCGGTGAGCCCCGGCAGCACGGCATTGACGCGAATCTTCCAGGGTGCGCACTCCTTGGCAAAGGCCTGGGTCATGTTGATGACCGCCGCCTTGCTGATGGAGTAGATGCCCTGGAACATCCCCGGCTTCACGCCATTGATGGATGCGATGTTGACGATCGCACCGCCGCCGCCCTTCTTCATCAGCTTCGCGGCCAGCGAGGCCAGCTCGAAATAGCCCTTGATGTTGACCTGAAGCGTCTTGTCGATCATCGACACATCGGTGTCTGTGATGTGGCCGAAGTAGGGATTGGTGGCGGCGTTGTTCACCAGGATGTCGAGCTTGCCGAAGCGCTGTTCGATCTCTGTCATCAGGTGCTTCAGCGCTGCCGATTCACCCTGGTGCGCCGCAATGGCCGTGCATTTGCCACCACCAGCCTCGATGCTGGCCGCCACGCGGTCCAGGTCTTCCTGCTTGCGGGAGGAGATCACCACGTGGGCGCCCTGCTCGGCCAGCAGTCGGGCCGTGGCCTCGCCGATGCCGCGTGAAGCGCCCGTGATGAGCGCCACCTTGCCATTGAGATTGAACAACTGGGTTGGCATTGCAAACTCCTCTTGTCATGTTGGATCGCGATTATGGCGGGGCCTACCCAGGCAGGTAAGAGTTTGGCTGCGGCAACGCCTCGTGCAGACACAAGCTGCCATGCTCCGCCACTCCTCAGCTACTCACCAGAGATTGCATCTGCATGGAATTCGCCACCGACGCCGCCTTTGCCGCCAAGCGCAAGAAGCCCTGGTACATCAAGACCGGGCGGCGCTTGCTCAAGCAGGTTGATGCGGTCATCGAGCGCAATTCACTGGTGCCGGTCACCGAGTTTTTCGAGCCCGAAACCTTTCCCTGGGTGAAGGGCTTCGAAGCGCAATGGCCGGTGATTCGCGCGGAGCTGGATCAGGTGATGCGAGGCCACCAGCAGTTGCCCAACCTGCAGGACATCTCGGAAGACCAGAAGCACATCACCCGAGACACGCTGTGGAAGATCTTCTATCTCTATGGCTACGGCTGCCGCTCAGACGAAAACTGCGCACGCTGCCCGGAGACCACGCGGCTGATCGAGGCGATTCCCGGTATGCGCACGGCGTTCTTCTCGATTCTGGCGCCCGGCAAGCACATCAATGCGCATCGTGGCCCTTACCGGGGCGTGATCCGCTACCACCTGGGTTTGATGGTGCCGGAGCCCCGCGAGCGCTGCCGCATCCGCGTGGGCGAGCGCTTTGGGGTGTGGCAGGAGGGGCAGAGCCTCTTGTTCGACGACACCTTCTCCCACGAGGTGTGGAACGAAACCGAGGGTATCCGCGTGGTGCTGTTCATGGACATCGACCGGCCCATGCGTCTGCCGGGCCGCATCATGAACCGCATCGCCTTCACACTCATTCGGCTCTCGCCGCTGGTGCAGCGCGCGCACCGCAATGTGAAGAAATCCCAGCCGGCGATGCTCAAGACCGCCTGAGACGCGGCACTCAACCCCTGCGGGCGATGACCTTTTCGGCCACCTGCGAGAGCACGGTGACGAACATGCCGAACATCTGCACGCGTGGATTCTTGGTCTGGCCGAGTTTCCAGCGGTAGTAGATCTGCTGCGCGATAACGCCCAAACGGAACAGACCGAAAACGTAGTAGTAGTCGGGGTTGCTGACGGTGATGCCGGTCTTCGCCGCGTAGTACTCCACGATCTCCTCGCGGGTGAA
>CAMTXV010000167.1:0-15286 GCA_947085665.1 uncultured Sinobacteraceae bacterium
TACTCCACGATCTCCTCGCGGGTGAACATGCCCGGCAGGTGACTGGGCTGCATGCGCAGGGCCTGCATCTGCTGCGAGTCGCCGGGCTGCACCCAGTAGGCCAGCGAGCTGCCGAGATCCATCAAGGGGTCGCCCAGGGTGGCCATCTCCCAGTCCAGCACGCCGATGATGCTCATGTTGTCTTCGGGCGAGAGCACCACGTTGTCGAAGCGGTAGTCGTTGTGAATGAGTGCCGAGCGGGGGCAATCTGCCGGCTCGTTGGCCTTGAGCCAGGCGATGATGGCCTCGCAGCGCGGCACATCGTCGGTCCAGGCTTTCTCGAAGCGCTCGCACCAGCCCTTGATCTGGCGCGACACATAGCCCTCGGGCTTGCCCAGATCGTCTAGTCCCGCTGCCTTGTAGTCGAGCAGGTGCAGGCGGATTTGCGTGTCGAGCAGGTTCTGGCAGAGCTGCCGGGTTTGTTCGGGTGTGTAGACGAGGCCCTTGGGCGGATCGCGGCGCACGATGACGCCGCGCAGCTTCTCCATCACGTAAAACGGACTGCCGATCAGCGATTCGTCTTCGCAATACGCCAACGGGGTGGGGCAGGGGAAATGCGGCCTGAGCCGCTGCATGATGCGGAACTCGCGCCCCATATCGTGCGCGGACTTGGCCTTGGTGCCCGCGGGCGGGCGGCGAAGAATCATTTCCTGGTCACCCACGGTGAGCAGGTAGGTGATGTTGGAGGCTCCGCCAGAGAACTGCTGCAACTGCACGGACCCTTGCGGAAGGCCGGGCACCTGCGAGCGCAGGAAGGGAAGGATCACGGCAGGGTCGAAGGCGTTTTCCTCGCGCACCGCACCGGGGGAATCCAGCAGGTCGTTGCTCACAGTGCTTCTCCTCATTTAATTTTGGTGCGGCGATTGTAGAGAGCCGCCCACAAAAAAGGCCGCCGGCTGTATTCAGTTCGGCGGCCTCAAAAACAGTGGGCTTGGCTACTCCCTATTCGCAGCCAACCACTCGTGCAGTGCCAGCGGAGGAGATCGCTGCTGGCTTGCTGCCCTCCCCCAGGGGATTGACGGGTCCCCCGGTTCTTCAAGGCAGGCCAGCAAGTGACCTGCCTGCAATGCGGGTGGCGGACTAGGCGGCGGCGAGGCGCTCGAACGGTGAAGCCGCGACGGGTGCCAGTGCGCCGCTGGCAGAGACCGCCACAGAATCAAACCCGGCCGCCAGCAGGGCGGATGCGGCCTGCACCCGGGCCGCGACGGGCGCCGGGCGCAACATCAGTGCGGCAAGAGTGTCCAGCCAGGCATCGGCGGATTGGCGCAGGTCAACACGGGCACGGGCGTCGAGCACCGGGCTGGTGGCCACCCAGCTCACCGTGATGGCACTGCCCGCCACAGCCACTCTCATCTCGATCGAGGGCAGGCGGTAATCACGCGAGCCGCTGGTATGAATCAGCACCGTGCCATGCAGTCTTTGTATGGCGGCATCCAGTTCAGTCCAGAAGGTCGCCGTGCGCAGATTGCTGACGATGAGGGCCGATTGGGCGAGGGTGATCGTGTTCATTGGTTCTCCAGGGCGTGACCCCGATCCTTGGGGTGAGTGCATGATCGGCACTGCGGCGCCGTGAAGCCTGAGAGAACACGGAAAGAATCCTGAAGTTTTGCTGAAATCTGAAAAAATCAATAAAAACAAAGATGAAGCGGTGTGCTCCCGACTTGAAACCATTCAAGGAGTTGGTTTTAAAGAGCGCCTCGCAGCCGCTCTGCCGGCGCTGCGCCCTGGCTGCGCCCACAAAAAAGCCCGGCCGAAGCCGGGCTTTTGGACTTGTTGCTGGACTTAGCTGACGTAAACGGGGCCGTGCTGGTCCTTGTTCAAGCTCTTGCCGTTCGAGTCGGTCAGGGAAGAACCCACCACGATGGTGTAGCGACCAGGCTTGAGGCCGCGGAACACGGCCAGACGCGGGTTGGTCGCAGCCTCCCAGTTGCCACTCACCAGTTCGCCCTTGGCGTTGTAGACCTTCACACTCTGGTTGAGCGCGCTGTCAGACGGGGCATCGGAGAACAGCAGCGCAATAGCGCTTTCCCCTTTCGCCTGGCCGGCATAGACCAAACCAAATTCGCCACTGGCGGGCGCCGTCCACCAGGCCCGCAGAGCGTCGGTTCCGGGGCCCTTGGGAGATGCTGATGCCTTGCGCGGTTTGCTGGGTGCTGCACTGCTGCTGGCGACAACCGTCTCGGTAGCTGCCTCGGTCTTGCGCGGTTTGGAGACAGTAGCTGCTTGCGTGCTGAACTCCCGGCTCACGACCTCTCTCGCGGTGCTTGCAGCGACTTGCTCGGCAGCGCGTCGACCTGCAGCCATGCCGATCTGCTCCGCCTCTTCGGCGGTAAGGCCTCCAGCCGAACTGCCGCTATTGCCACCTGCAGCGGCCAGTGCCTGCTGCACGGTGGCGGCAGCCACTTCTTCAGCAACCCGCCGGCCTTCTTCAGCACCGATACGGCGTGCTTCTTCTTCAGTAAGGCCGCCGCTCACCGCCGCGCCACCGCTACCGACAATGCTCTGGGCCACTTCGGTGGCCACTTGGCGAGCTACTTCGGCGCCGATGCGGCGGGCATCTTCCTCGGTGAGAGCAGCACCGGGCTCGACGCCTTCGGTGGCGGCGGAGATCGCGCTGCTGTAATCACCTGCGGCGGCATCGCTGACGGTCGCTGTGGCCTCGGGTGAGGCTGCCTTTTTGCTGGTGAGGTGGTCTAGGCCGAAATAACCGGCAATGAGGGCGGCTGAGATGGCGCCGATGCCCAGCAGCAGCTTGGTTTGGGATTGTTGATTCATGGATTGAGCCTGGTGAAATGCCAGCAGCGGAGCGCGGCGGAGAATTAGCGGGCAGCAGCGTCGCGCGCCGCTTGCTCGGCAATCGACTTCGCGGTTTCGGCAGCGGCTTGCGCGGCGGCCTCGGCCACAATCTTGGCGAGCTGCTCACGGCTCAGACCCGAACCACCACTGGCGGCGGGTGCCGCCGGTGCGGGAGCGGACTCGGGCTCGGGTGCCGATTCGGCAACCGTATCTGCAACGGGAAGCTCTTCGACGATGGCGGGTGCAGGCTCTTCCACGGCGACGGGAATTTCCGCCTCGCTGACCACCGGAGCAGCTTCCTCGGTCACGACTTCAGCATCCAGCGCGGGGTCTGCCGAGGATTCACTGGAGGTTTCGGTGCTGGCGACCGTTGCACCCTCTTCAGGTACAGGCACTTCAAGTGCGGTGTTGAGGGTTTCCGCGCCGGGTTCGGCTGCGGTATCTGTGGAAGTCTCCACCGGCTGCGCATCCGCTTCATTGGCCTGGCTGCTGAACACCTCTTCAGCTGCAAGGCGGCTCTCGACCACCTCGGCTTTCTCGTGCGGAAACAAGGTTGACAGGCCGATGTAACTGGCGACCGCCAGCACGACGGCAATACCGGCCAGCGGAAGAAACTTTGTGCTCATCTGATCCCTCTCCTGAAGTAGACGACTTTTTGTTTGAGTCCCACATTGTTAGACATCGACAGAACCGATGCCAGTACCGGCGGCATAATACCGGCCCCTTTCTCCCTGCCGAGTCTTCAAGCCCGCCATGCTGGATCGCTATCTCGAGTTCACCCACTCCTCGCTCGGCAAGCAAATTGCCACCTCGCTGGGTCTGCCGACCCCGCCGCGCCTGGAGCGCGCCGACAGTGGTTACGCCGAGGCTCCTCTGGCGGGCAAGACGGTGCTCTTCGCCACCGATGCCGCGTCTACTGCCGCACCGGCAGTCCTTGCCGCACTGCGCACTCTGGGCGCCGCCGTGCAAGTCGCGCCGAGTCACTCCGGCTTTGCCGCCGTGAAGGCGGCAGCTCAGGCCACCGGCATTGAACTGCGCAGCGAGGGCGGCGACAGCGACCCCATTGCCCCGGTGATCGTGTTCGATGCCACTGGTGCCACCGGCGCCAAGGGCTTGAAGCAGGTGTATGAGCTGTTCCAGCCGCGCGTGCGCCGCCTCACCGCCAACACCCGCGTGGTGGTACTGGCCCGCGCAGCGAGCGACGCCGACTCGGTGGAAGCGGCCACAGCCGCCGCCGGCCTGCGCGGCTTTGTGCGTTCGCTGGCGAAGGAAATCGGCAAGAACGGTTCCACCGCCAACTTGCTCGAAGTCAGCAAGGCTGGGGAGTCCTGGTTGGCCGGTGTGCTGGCCTTTTTCACCGGCCCCAATTCGGCCTACGTCACGGGACAAGTGCTGGCCGTGGGCGAGGCCCCCAAAGGGGCGGCGTCGCCTGTGCACTACAACCAGTCGCTCGCGGGCAAGGTTGCTGTGGTCACCGGGGCGGCCCGCGGCATCGGTGCTGCCATCGCTGAAGTGCTGGCGCGTGAAGGCGCCACCGTGGTGGGTATGGACCGCCCGGCGGAAGAAGGCGCTCTGGGGGCCAGCATGGCCGCCATCAACGGCGTCGGCCTGGCGCTGGACGTCACCGCGCCCGACGCCGGTGAGCGTCTCGCCAGCGAGCTGAAAGCCCGTTTCGGCGGTGCCGACATCGTGGTGCATAACGCCGGTGTCACCCGCGACAAGATGCTGCGCAACATGAGCCCACAGCTCTGGGACATGGTGCTCGACATCAACCTCGCCGCCATTCTCAACATCAACGAGCGTCTGCTGCAGTCGGGCCTCAAGCCGGGTGCGCGTTTCGTGTGCATCAGCTCCATCGGCGGCATTGGCGGCAACGCTGGCCAGACCAACTACACCGCCACCAAGGCGGGTGTGATTGGCTATGCGGAGTCTCTGGCACCCCTCCTCGCCAAGAAGGGCATGGCGATCAATGCGGTGGCGCCCGGCTTCATTGAAACGCAGATGACCGCGGCGATGCCGACCGTGAACCGTGAAGTGGGACGCCGCGTGAACTCACTGTCGCAGGGTGGCGTGCCGCAGGACATCGCCGAGGCGGTGACCTTCTTCGCGAGCCCGCTTGCAAACGGCATCAACGGTCGCACCTTGCGGGTTTGCGGCCAGAACTGGCTGGGTGCATAAAGGATCAACAATGCCCGACGCGGCAATCCCCACGCTCGAACGAATTGCCTCGGCACAGCTGCCGACCGCCGAGGCGATTTTCACCATGACGGTGTTCCGGGCAGTGGATGGCAAGGAGCACATGACCATCGCTCTGGGGGATCTCGCCCACGGCGAGCCACCGCTGGTGCGTCTGCACAGCGAGTGCCTCACGGGCGATGCACTGGGCTCACTGCGCTGCGATTGCGGCCCTCAGCTCCGGGAGGCCATGCATCGCATTGCTCAGGAGGGCCGCGGGGTCATCTTGTATCTCCGGCAGGAAGGGCGCGGCATTGGCCTAGGCAACAAGATTCGCGCCTACGCGCTGCAGGATGAGGGCGCAGATACCGTCGAGGCCAACCATCAGCTGGGTTTCCCCGATGACGCTCGGGATTACGGACTGGCCGTGGCCCTGCTGCACGAGTTGGGCGTTTGTCGTCTTCGACTCTTGACCAACAATCCGCGCAAGGTGGCTTCGCTAGAGAAGGACGGCATTGAAGTTGTGGGTCGCGTGCCCCTGCGGGTTGGCGAGAATCCGCACAATGCGGGTTATCTCGATACCAAGCGCCAGCGGTTGGGGCATTTGCTGCCTCCGTGAGCGATTCCTTCGAACCATCCCGCAGCCTGTTGCGCGAGTTGGGATCGATCACCCTTTCCACGGTACAAGTCTCGAGAGGTTTGTTACCGCTCGGACGCTTGCTGGCTTCCGGCGATGAGATCACTCCCCAGCAACTGGGGACGGCCATTGACCGTCTCTTCGAGAAGCTCTACGAGCACCCGCTGGTGCAGCAAAGCGGTCGCCTCACCCTGCGCCTGCGCGCGAAGGGGCTGATCCCCAACGAGCAATCCACCGAGAATCTGATCCGCTTCGTGGTGGATCAATCCCTGCAACGTTCGCCGGTGCCCGTGCCGGACGTGCTGGTGCAGGAGTTCTGGAACTTCTTTGACGAATTGTTTGCCGCCCCGGAGTTGAAGGGGCTGGGCGAACTCTCGCTCGACATGGTTCGGCTGGTCATCAAGACCTACGAGCCGCTGCTGACTGAAGTGGTGAACCTGCTGAAGGCTGGCCGCCGTTTCAATGAGTGGCAGCTGCGCGAAGTGCTCAATCGCGCAGAGCTGGTGCGCAACGACATCGCCATCGTGCGCCGCCAGATTGGTGCCATCCGTTACATCAAGCCCTTCTTCGCGGCCGACCCCAAAGACTTCAAAGCCCAGGCGAAGATCATTGCGGCGATGGTGCGTGAGTTCGGTCCCTTCTTCATGAAAATGGCCCAAATCGCTGCCGCCAATGCAGATTTTCTGCCTGAGGAAATCGCCCGCGAGCTGGCGGTGTTTCATGAAGATGTACCCGCCATGAGCGAGGCCGAGGTGCGTCAGGCCTTCATGGAGTGCTTCGGTAAACCGCCGGAAAAACTCTATCTCGACTTCGATGCGGCAAGACCGGTGAAGAGTGGCTCCATCGGCAGCGTCTACTTCGCCAAGAAGCCCTTCACCGAGCCCGGGCCAAACGGCCCCGTCGAAGTGCTGAAGGCGGTGGTGATCAAGGTGGGTCGCCATAACATCGACCGTGAATTCGCCATTGGCAAGCTGTCGATTGGCCTGGCCATCATGTCGAGCCAGTACTGGGCGCCGCACAGCAAACTGGCCCCTTTTCTACGTGCCCTGCAGGAACAGGTGGATGAGTTTGTGGCGGGCTTCGTGGAAGAGCTGGACTTCGAAAGCGAGGCGCGGCATCACCAGCGCTTTTACATCCGCAGCCAGCGCACACAGTCCTTCCGGGTGCCACAGCTTTACGGACATTCGCGCCGTATTCTCGAAATGGAGTATCTCTCCGACGCCACCAGCCTCACCCGGGCTTTGGCTCGTGTGCCAAAGCAGCAGCGCCGCGCATTTCAGGCAGTGGTGATGGAGCAGCTCTTCTACGCGCTGATGCAGCAGGTGATGTTCTACCGTGAAATGCATGGCGATTTGCACCCCGGCAACATCATGGTGCGTCACGATGGAGGCCTCTACCTCATCGACTGGGGCAATGTGGTGTCGCTGGATGGACACTGGGGCGTGGTGTGGAGTTATCTGCGTGGTGCCTTGCTGGCCGACACCGAAATGCTCACCGATGCGCTGGTGGCCATCAGCACGCAGCCGCTCGAAACCGCCAAGCGCCGCACCGAGATTCGCACGCTGCTGGATGACACCCTGCGCAAGAAGGGCGTAACGCCGCTGACACGCCGTAATCTCGTTCGCACCTTGCGCCGCGACGGCGTGGCCGGCCTGCAAGCCCGCGTGCAGGCCGCCTTGCAGCTCGTCAGCAACACGCAGCAGGCAGGGTTGGTGGCGCAGCGCGACTACCTGCATCTGTCGCGCGCCTTGTTCGCCGTGGCCGGTAGCGTGGGCGCGCTCTATGAGGGTGATTCAAAAAGGCTGCTGCTGAAGGATCTCTCGCGCAGCGTGCTGCAGCTGCCGGTGACCGCGACGCAGGACCTGTTCCACCGCGAAATTGCTGTGCTGCGGCGACAACTCGCCAAGCGTCTGCCGCTGCCGCAATTCCTGAGGCAGCGACTGGCGCCGCAGGTGCGGAGCAATCCCTTTTCGCTGCAGCGCGAGCCTACCGCTTGATGACTCTCCACTTCCTGATCTGCTGAGATTTCCGCTTCCCATGCTCTATTCGCTTGCCCGTTCTGCCCTGTTCACGCTCGATGCTGAGCGAGCCCACGAGATCACCTTGCACCTGCTGGCCCGGTATCCCGGTCTGGCTGGGGTCGTGATGGGCAAGGCGAGGGTGTCTGCGCCGGCGAACCTCATGGGTCTGAATTTTCCCAACCGCGTTGGTCTGGCAGCGGGGCTGGACAAAAATGGCGAGTGCCTGGCGGCTTGGGAGCAATTCGGCTTCGGCTTCGTGGAAGTGGGCACGGTCACGCCACGCCCGCAGCCCGGCAACCCGCGCCCACGCATGTTCCGTCTGCCCGAGCACCAGGCGCTCATCAATCGCCTGGGGTTCAACAACTTCGGAATGGAAGCGCTCTCTGCCCGACTCCAGGCAAGCCGCCATCGTTTCACTGGCGTGCTCGGCATCAACATTGGCAAAAACGCCGATACCCCCATCGAGCGTGCCGCCGACGACTACGTCCTTTGTCTCGATCGGCTGCATGCGCAGGCGGATTACATCACCGTCAACATCAGCAGCCCCAACACCAAGAATCTGCGTGACTTGCAGTCCGATGCTGCGCTCGATGCCTTGCTGGCGGCCATTGCCGCCGCTCGCGAGCGGCTCGCCCAGCAGCAGGGACGCCGTGCGCCGGTGCTGGTGAAGATCGCACCGGATCTGCCCGATGCCGCGCTGCCCGCCCTGGTGGAGTTGGCGCAGCGGCACGGCATGGATGGACTGATCGCCACCAACACCACGTTGTCCCGCGAGGCAGTGGCAGGGCACCGACATCAGGCGGAGGCGGGCGGGTTGTCCGGCTTGCCGGTGCGACAGCGAGCAGAAGAAGTGCTGCAAGCGCTGCGGCGCGCGGCGGGGCCGAATTTTCCGTTGATTGGTGTGGGTGGAATTGGCAGTGCTGCCGACGCCCTTGCCCGGCGGACAGCGGGTGCTGATCTGGTGCAGGTCTACACGGGCTTCATTTACCAGGGCCCGCCCCTGATTCATGCCAGTGCAAAGGCCCTTCAGGGCTAATTCGTCGCACGAACTTCACGCAGTTACGCTTTAATATGCGGCAAGCCTCATACCAACTAGAGAAGGACCGGGACCCATGAAGAAGACCTTGTGCAGCGCGCTGGCGCTAGCGGCTTTTGCCGCACCTGCAATTGCCGTGAACAACGAGGGCACCAGCGGCAACTATCTGGTGGGCTCGGGTGCGTATGAAATCAGCGACAGCAAGCGCGACGCCGACAACGGCGTGGGTGGCCAGCTCACTTTTGGCGTGCCGCTCAAGCTCGAGAACGGCGCCATTGAAATCAGCTACTACGATGTGGGCCGTGAGCGCTCGCTCGATGGCCGTGACGACTACCAGACCGCGCTGCTCGTGAACTATGTGCACGACTTCGGCGCCTTCGGCATTTTCAAGCCCTTCGTCACCGGCGGCGTGGGTGGCTTGCAGGAAGACGTGCTCGGCGAGAAGCACACCCATCTTGCCCTTAATGCCGGCTTCGGCACCCTGGTGAGCCTGCCCTGGTATGGGCTGGCGGTCCGCGCCGAGGCCAATGCCATTGCGCACGACAACAACAAGCGCTCGGCTCCCGCCAACAAGGACTATCTCGCGGACTACCGCCTGCTGCTCGGCCTTCAGGTGCCGCTGATGTGGGCAGGTGCGGCCATTGCCAGCGATGTGCCGGCAGCTGTGGAGGCCTGCGAGCTGTCCATCGTGGATCCTGTCACCGGTCGTCGCGACTGCGCCGCCGATTCCGACCGCGATGGCGTCTCTGATGGTGTTGACCAGTGCCCCGGCACCGAACCGGGGGCTGCCGTGAACGAAGTGGGTTGCCCTGTGGTGGTGGCTGCGCCGCCGCCGCCGCCCGCTGCGCTGGTGGCTCCCCAGCCCGTCTACTTCGCCACCGACGTGGCCATCATCGACGATGCCTCCAAGACCAAGCTCGACGAAGCAGCGGCCTACCTGGCGGCCACGCCGGGTTCGCGCATCGAGATCACTGGCCATGCCGACAACCGCGGTAGCGAGGCCTACAACATTGTGCTGGCCTCCCAGCGCGCCGAAGCCGTTCGCCAGTATCTGCTGGGCAAGGGCGTCGAGGCCGGTCGTCTGAGCACGCTGTCGATGGGTGAGTTCAAGCCGCTCGCCAGCAACAATACGGAAGAAGGCCGTGCGCTCAACCGCACCGCGCAGTTCCGCATTTTCAACGAGCCGGCACCGCAGCCCGATGCCATTCCCGCGCCGGTCGCAGCTGAGCCTGCCATGGCAGTAGAAGCGGCCGCCCCGGCCTCAGAGGCTGCTCCGGTAGAGGCAGCTCCTGCTGCCGAGCCTGCGCCCGCTGAAGCTGCGCCTGCTGAGGCCGCGGCACCTGCGGAGATCACCGAACCCACGGAGATTCCTGCGGAAGTCGAAGCGGCTGCGCCGGCTCAGTAAGGCCCAGCAGTGACAAAAAAGCCGCGGCAGTGCCGCGGCTTTTTTGTGGGTGTGCGCTTTTCTCGCAGGCGTTATCAGCAGCCCCTGCACTTCAACGTCGGCTGATGCCATCCAGCCAGCGACCGCTCAGCGTGCTGGAGCGGCTCTCTCCATCAAACAGTGCTTCCCGATCCACCAGCAAATAGGTGTTGATGCTGCTTTCCACCGCCTGAAACTTCTCATTGCCCAGTTTCACGCTGCCGGCACGGCCATCCCAGTCCGGGGCATAGAGGTAGTAACGGTCGCTGCCGCGACGGTCACGCCAGTAGGGCGAGTTCACGGTGTGCTGGCTGGAGACGAAATAGAGGTAACTGCCGGGCTCGAAGCTCACCGCTAGCCAATTGGGGCCAGAACCCACCACGATGCCTGGAGCGCCTTCAGGGATGTCTACCCCTTGGAGCTGGGTATTGCCGCGTTCGATGAGCTTGCCATCGCCCACGCCGCGGAGCCCGGTAGACGATGCGCGCGCGAGCTGGATGCGATCGGAGGTGTAGTACTGCAAACGACTTTTGTGGCTCTCCTGCAGGTTGTATTCGCGGATCACAGCATCGCTGAAAGGAAGCCTCTCATTGATGGCGTCGGTCGCGCAGGCCCCCAGACTCAAAGAGGCCAGTGCCAGCAGCCAGGGCTTGATGCGCGAAGGGGGCAGCGGCATGGAGTGTCCTCGGGTTTGATTGATGGATGTTCTAATCTTAGCCAAAGCCAACCCGTGCCACGTCATGCTGCCTTCCGAGTCTGCGCCGCCATCGCCCTGTCAGGGCATTTGCCAATTGCAGGACCAGCTTTGTGTGGGCTGTGGCCGCTTGATTGGTGAGGTCATTGAATGGCCCTCGGCCAGTGTTGAGAGAAAAACCCTCATCCGCGACGAGGCAGCAAGGCGGCTGGCTATAATCAAAACTCGATCCGCATTGCAGAGTACGCCGCTATGACTCGCGTCTTGGGCCTGATGTTCACACTGGGTTATCTGGTGCTCTGTTTTCTCACCCTGGCGTATTGGCTGCCAAACTTCTTCGCGGCCAATTTTATGTTGCCGCCTGAGGCCAGTTACCGCTACATCACAGCGACCGGCCTGCCATTTGGTCTGCTACTGGTCACGGTGATCGCGCGCCAGGCACTGAAGATCTACTTCTCGATCACCATGTTCTTTCAGGTGTTCGCCGGGGGCGCGCTGTTGTACGCCGGCCTTTACGCCTTCTATTTTCCCAAGCAGGCCAATTTCTTCTGTGCGGCCCATCTTGCGGTCTGTGCACTTGGCGTGATCTGGAACTTCTACCACCCCCGCAAGGAGCTGCAGCGCTATGAGCGCGCCGCAGTGGCAGCGGCGGCATGAGCGAGAAGTCCGCTCCCTCCAGGCCAGTCAAGGCTGACTTCCGGCACTTCACCCGGCTGGCTGTCCGCTGGGGTGATCTGGACTCTCTCGGCCACGTCAACAACGCTAAATTCTTCACCTATGACGAGCAGGCCCGTCTGGAATATTTCCGCGTCTTCGAAGGCGTGGTGCCCAATATGTGGAAGGACGAAGGGCTGATCCTGGCGCGGGTGGCCTGCGATTTCTTGCAGCAGTTGCACCATCCGGCGGCACTGGAAATCGGCTACCGCATCCGCAAGCTGGGACGTAGCAGCATGGAAGCGGAGTCCGGAATCTTCGATGGCGATCGGCTGGTGGCCACCCTGCAGGGTGTGATCGTGTGGTTCGACTACCGCGCGCAGAAGCCGGCAGCCATCCCCGAGGTGGTGCGCAAAACCATCCGCAGCTTTGAGGTCGTCGCCCCCATCGAGGGCTGACCGCGCATTACAGGCTCTGCCGCCTCAGTTCAATCGAGGGCACGGCGTGGTCCCACAGCGCATCAAAGCGGCGCTGGCGTTCGCGGGCGATCAGCGGATCGTCACGAATCAAGCGAGATTCCAGCGCGTCGGCCGAGGTCCGCTCCAGCAGCAGGCGGCCATCACCCAGCAGCAGCTCCTCGCGTGGCGCAGGCTTGTCAGGGGCAAACTCGCGGAACTCCACCCGGCTGGCCAGAAGCCGACCCAGCTCCACCAGGGCGTGCGGACCGCGCACAGCGAGCTGCGGCTGCGCTACCAGCACCCGCAGGCGAGCATTGCGCTGCAACAGCAGAAACTCCTTCACCGCATCGGCAAACGAGGCATCGCCGAACACGCGCGGGTCCAGCACCTGGGTGAGCAGGCTGGCGTTGTAGCGGGTATCGCTCACCAGCCGCTTGGCAGCCGCCAGAAACTCGATGCGCCCCGTCAGCAGCGCCGGTGCCTTGCTGGCCGGGGTTTCGCTCATGCCAGGTTCTTGGCCTGTTCGGTGGCGTTGCCGATGTAGCTGGCCGGCGTCATCGCCAGCAGCAAGGCCTTGGCTTCCTCCGGTAGTTCGAGCGACTGCACGAAGTCGCGAATCGCATCGCGGCCAATCTTCTGCCCGCGTGTCAGGCGCTTGAGCTGCTCATAAGGCTCGGGCAGGCCGTAGCGGCGCATCACGGTTTGGATGGCCTCGCCCAGCACTTCCCAGTTCTGGTCCAGGTCCTGCCCAATGCGCCAAGCGTCGGCTTCGAGCTTGGAGATGCCCTTCCACAGCGACTGCCAGGCAATCAGCGAGTGGGCCGCACCAACGCCCAGATTGCGCAGCACGGTGGAATCGGTGAGGTCGCGCTGCCAGCGCGAGATCGGCAGCTTTTCAGCCAGGTGCTGCAGGATGGCGTTGGCCAGCCCCAGATTGCCCTCGGCATTCTCGAAATCGATGGGGTTGATCTTGTGCGGCATGGTGGAGCTGCCCACTTCGCCGGCCACCGCGCGCTGCTTGAAGGCGCCGATGGAGATATAGCTCCAGATGTCGCGCGCGAAGTCGATGAGGATGGTGTTGAACCGACTCACCGCGTGGAAGTACTCGGCGATGTAGTCATGCGGCTCGATCTGTGTCGTGGCCGGGCTCAGTTCCAGGCCAAGGCCGTGGATGAAGTCGGCCGAGAACTTCGGCCAGTCCACGGCGGGGTAGGCCGCCATGTGGGCGTTGTAATTGCCCACCGCACCGTTGGCCTTGCCCAGGCAGGGCACCGCGGCCAGCTGCGTACGCTGGCGCTTGAGGCGGGCCACAAACACGGCCATCTCCTTGCCGAGCGTGGTGGGCGAGGCGGGCTGGCCATGGGTGCGCGACAGCATGGGCTGCTCGGCGTATTGACGAGCCAGTGTGGCGATGCTGGAAATGGTCTTGTCGATGGCAGGCAACAGCACCTTTTCGCGGGCCTCGTGCAGCATCAGGCCATGGGCGAGGTTGTTCATATCTTCGCTGGTGCAGGCAAAGTGGATGAACTCGGTGACGCTCGCCAGCTCTGCCGAGCCCTGCACCTTGTCTTTCAGGTAGTACTCCACCGCCTTCACGTCGTGATTGGTGGTCTGCTCCTTGGTTTTGATCCACTGTGCTTCGGTGAGATCAAAGCCCGAGATGATGGCCTCAAGCCGCGCATCGGCCGCGGCCGAGAGGGTTGGCACCTCGGCAATGCCGGGCTCGCGGCTCAGGGCCTGCAGCCAGCGGATCTCAGCGATGACGCGATAGCGCATCAGCCCATATTCCGAAAACAGCGCGCGAAGTTCGACGGTTTTTTCGGCGTAGCGGCCGTCGATGGGGGAGATGGCAGACAGCGAGGTGAGATGCATGAGGTTTAAGGCGCGCGGCGTTGGTTAGAATCCCGCTGATTTTAAGCCACCCAGCACGGTCGCCACGACGAATCCCATGAGCCTGATCAAAGAAGCCGACTTCATCCAGTCCATCGCTGATGCCTTTCAGTACATCAGCTATTACCACCCACTGGATTACATCCAGGCGCTGGGTGCCGCCTATGAGCGGGAGGAAAGCGCGGCTGCTAAGGACGCCATCGCCCAGATTCTCACCAATAGCCGCCTCTGCGCCGAGGGCAAGCGCCCCATCTGCCAGGACACCGGCATCTGCGTGGTGTTTCTGAAGATCGGCATGAAGGTGCAGTGGGATACGGAGCTGACCGTGCAGGAAATGGTCAACGAGGGTGTGCGCCGTGCATATTTGAACCCCGAGAACAAGCTGCGCGCGTCCATCATGAGCGACCCCGCCGGCAAGCGCACCAACACCAAGGACAACACCCCCGCCGTCGTACACATCGAGATGGTGCCGGGCGATCACGTCGACGTGGTCTGCGGTGCCAAGGGCGGCGGCAGCGAGAATAAATCGAAGCTCGTCTGCCTCAACCCCTCCGATTCCATCGTCGACTGGGTGCTCAAAACCCTGCCGACCATGGGTGCCGGCTGGTGCCCGCCGGGCATTCTCGGCATCGGCATTGGCGGCACGCCGGAGAAGGCGATGGTGATGGCGAAGGAAGCCATGATGTCGTCCATCGACATCCATCTGGTGAAAGACAAGAAGGCCCGCGGCGAGACACTGACCCGCATCGAGGAGTTGCGCCTGGAGCTCTTGGAGAAGGTCAACCAGCTCGGTATCGGTGCGCAAGGACTGGGCGGGCTCACCACCGTGCTCGATGTGAAGATCATCGACTGCCCCACTCATGCCGCCAGTCTGCCGGTGGGCATGATCCCCAACTGCGCGGCCACCCGGCATGTCCACTTCCATCTCGATGGCTCCGGCCCCGCGCATCTCGAAGCCCCTCGGCTCGAAGACTGGCCGCAGGTCAGCTGGCAGCCGGATGTCGAGCGCTCCAAGCGCGTCGACCTCAACACCCTCACCGCAGCTGAAGTGGCGAGCTGGAAGCCCGGCCAGACGCTGCTGCTCAACGGCAAGATGCTCACGGGCCGCGATGCCGCGCACAAGCGCATTCAAGACATGCTGGCGAAGGGCGAGAAGCTGCCGGTGGATTTCACCAACCGCGTCATCTACTACGTGGGCCCGGTCGACCCGGTGCGCGACGAGGCGGTTGGCCCCGCCGGCCCTACCACGGCGACGCGCATGGACAAGTTCACTGAGATGATGCTCTCGCAAACTGGCCTCATCGCGATGATCGGCAAGGCCGAGCGCGGCCCCGCCGGCATCGAGGCCATCAAGAAACACAAGGCGGCCTACCTGATGGCGGTGGGCGGTGCGGCTTATCTGGTTAGCAAGGCCATACGCGAGGCCAAGGTGCTGGGCTTTGGCGACATGGGTATGGAGGCCA
>CAMTXV010000168.1:0-10883 GCA_947085665.1 uncultured Sinobacteraceae bacterium
CTCTTTCCCTACACGACGCTCTTCCGATCTCTGCCCAATGTGGTGGTCACGCAGTTCCAGACCCAGCCCGGCAACGACAACAAGCTGTTTGTCTCCACCTTCGGCCGCGGCATGTGGACGTATGACCTGAAGGCCGCGGGCACGCCCGGCGGTCCGCCCGTGATCAATCCGCCTGTGCCCGGCACGGGTGGTTCAGTGGGTCGCTTCGGTGGCGGTGCCTTGGGCTGGGCCGCGCTCTCGCTGCTGGGGCTTGCCGCACTGCGTCGCCGCCGTCTGCACTGAGGCGCTGCTGCGGTATTGAAAATGCCCTCGCACTGCGGGGGCATTTTTTTGGCTGTGGCTCGTGCAGGCAGGCTTGATCCGCTAAGGTTTTGGGCACTTCCCCACACCGGCACCATGCGCCATGTCCAACCCCATCCAGCTGCAAAAATCCCCGCAGGGCCAGCTCGCCTTTACCGTGAAAGTGGGCCGCAATGCCTTCACGGCCGATGTGAGCGCCGCACTGGGCGGCGATGACCTGGGCCCCGACCCGCACGACCTGCTCGATGCCTCGCTGGGTGCCTGCACCGCGCTCACCGTGCTGATGGTCGCGCGCCGCAAGCAGATGCCGGTGGAAGACGTGCAGGTGAGCGTCACTCACGTGGAAGCCGATGGCCTCTACACCCTGACGCGGCAGATCAAGTTCGTGGGCGATCTCACCGCCGAGCAGCGCGATTACCTGCTGGGCATCGCCAACAAGTGCCCGATTCACAAGGCGCTGCACGGGCGCTTTGAGGTGGCGACGGTGCTGGCGGCGTAGCAGCGCGTAGGCTGCGTAGGGCGCAACGAAACCCAGCAGGAGGTTGGCTGGCGGAAGCTGGGTTTACGCTTTGCTTCAACCCAGTCTACGGCCCTCCGTCAATGTGATTCCGAGCCACGCGAGGAATCTTCTATGCGGGCCGAGCGTCGCCTTGAAAGTAGATTCCGTGCTGCGCTCGGAATGACCGCTTCCAGCGAGCAATAAGTAGGGTGGGCAAAGCGAAGCGTGCCCACAATGAGGATGGTGTGCGCGTGGGCAAACGAGAAGATGTTTGCCCACCCTGCGTCATAAAAAAGCCCCTCACTGGGAGGGGCTTGATCAAGCGGAGCAACTGCTTAGAACTTAAGTCGCAGGCCACCGCGGTAGCCACTGAGATCATTATCGCCATCATCAAACTTAAGCGTGGCGTAACGGTACTCAGCGAAAACGCCAAAAACGTCGCTCACTGAGTAATCGGCACCCACCAGAAACTCAGGACCGGTGCCCGACTCGTTGCTATCTTCATCTTCCACGCTGATGTAGCCGGCACGGCCGTAGACACTGACGGTGGGTAGTACGTTCAAGCTGCCGCCAGCGGCTAGCACAAAGCCATTTGCTTCAGAGCTGGTTGACTCGCTCACTGAGCCGCTGCTCGCCGTCGCATCGAAGCTGATGACGGCGTAGTTTGCCTCGACGTACGCCGAAGCAGTTTCCGAAAGCTGGAAGGTGTAGCCGGCACCGGCGCGGAGCTCATCTACCTGTGCGTCGATATCGACGCCACTCAAGGTGTCATCTCCGTTGAAGGCGCTGTACTCGCCACGCAGGAAAATGCCACGCCCCACGTTGAATGCACCACGGAAGCCCAGCTCGCGGCCTTCGATGGTGACACTGCCGGTGTCATCTCCGGATTCCAGCTCGGCGCCGCCGAGGTAGGCAGCGATGCTGGGCAGATGCGGCGAAGCGGCATGAGCGGTGCTGCACATGGCGAGTCCAGCAACGAGCACGGCAGTAATACGCATAGTGTTTCCCTTTGAGTAATGAATCTAATTGACGGGCGTTTGACAGCGGAGTCAACGCGAGTTTTTGGTAACAAAATCAGAGTGTATTGACCTTCTGCCGAACAGACAATCAGGTCTGCATTGAGTCTGTAAAAAAACTCTCATCGCTGAGCCGCGCAGCCAGCGCAGACGAGAAGATGGTTGCTGACGCTGCGCCACTACTTCTTCCTAGGCTGGGAAGAGCGCAGCAAACCCGGCAACGCGGGCAGATCGATTCCATCGCTGGGTTTTAAACCCAGCCTAGGGGGGCTGGTGAGCTCGCGGTATTACCCGCCCAAAACCCCATGCGCCTGCACATCCGCGTGGTAGCTGCTGCGCACCATGGGCCCTGAGGCCACGTGCGAGAAGCCCATGGCTTCGCCGAGCACGCGCAGGCGCTCGAACTCGTCCGGGTGCACGTAGCGCACGACCGGGAGGTGGTGCTTGCTGGGGGCTAGGTACTGGCCGAGCGTGAGCATGTCCACGCCGTGTGCGCGCAGGTCGCGCATCACCTGCTCGATCTCTTCGATCTCCTCGCCCAGGCCCAGCATCAGGCCGCTCTTGGTCGGTACGTTCGGGTGCAGGGCCTTGAAGCGTTCGAGCAGGTCCAGCGACCAGTCGTAGTCGCTGCCGGGGCGCGCCTGCTTGTAGAGGCGGGGCACGGTTTCGAGGTTGTGGTTGAACACGTCTGGCGGGGTGTCTTTGAAGATCACCAGCGCGGGGTCCATGCGGCCACGGAAATCCGGCACCAGCACTTCAATTTGCAGCTTGGGGCTCAGCTTGCGGCTTTCGCGGATACAGGCGGCAAAGTGGGCGGCGCCGCCATCCAGCAGGTCGTCGCGGTCCACACTGGTGATCACCACGTAGCGCAGGCCCATCTTGGCGATGGTGCTGGCGAGCTTCACGGGCTCATCGACATCCAGCGGATTGGGCCGGCCGTGGCCGACATCGCAGAACGGGCAGCGACGGGTACAGATGTCGCCCATGATCATGAAGGTGGCGGTGCCCTTGCTGAAGCATTCGGAGAGGTTGGGGCAGTTGGCCTCCTCGCAGACGCTGTGCAGATCATTGGCGCGCAGGGTGTCCTTGATGCGCTGCACTTCGGCGGCGTTGCCGAACTTGGCGCGAATCCACGAGGGCTTGCGCAGCGGCTCGGTGGTGGGTTCGATCTTGACCGGGATGCGCGCCATCTTCTCGGCGGCGCGCAGCTTCACGCCCTGGACGACGGGGGCGGGTTTGCTGCTGGGGAGGGTGGCTTCGCTCATGGCGGCATTTTAGGCCCTGTGAGGTCGTCCGGCTGCGCCGGACTGTGAGGTCGCTTGCCGCTGCGCGGCTCGCTGTGAGGACGGGCGCTTCGCGCCCTGTGAGGAAAGTCAAAAGATAAGCCACTGCATGGCAAATTTTCTTGATGTCTTTCCTCACAGCGAGCAACGCGAGCGTCCTCACAGGCAACGAGCGCAGCGAGGTGCTGCCCTCACAGCCGCGCGCAGCGCGGCGACCTCACGCTGCCTTGCGCTCCAGCAAAGCAGGGCGCTTGAAAACAGCCTCCGGGGCCACGGCACGGCGGATGGCTTCCTCGGCATCACGCGCCATCAGGCTGCGGTCGCTGTAGTGCGCTGGCATCAGTGGCGGGCAGTAGACCAGCTCGGCGGTGATACCGGGCGACTTCAACACCCGCACCACATGCGCGGCGAGGGTGTCGTCGCCAATGAAAGGTGCAATGTTCTCGCCGCTGGCGGTGAGCCCGTAGCGCAGCGCCACGGGCTGCACGGGGGCGGCGCAATCGAGCGCAGCCTGAAACAGCCGGGGATGGAAGGGCAGCACATCATGGCCATCGGTGGTGGTGCCTTCGGGGAAGATCACCACCGAGCCGCCGGCGGCCAGATGAGGCTTGAGTTTTTCCAGGAGCGGCTTGCTGCCGCCCGCGCCGCGACGGATGAAGAAGGTGCCGATGGCGCGCGCGATGAAGCCGATCAAGGGCCAGTGCTGGATGTCGCTCTTGGCGACGAAGCGGCTGGTGAGCGCGGCACCCACCAGGGGAATGTCGATCCACGAGACATGGTTGCAGACGATCATCTGCCCGCCGGCCACGGGCTCGCCCTGGATGACGAAGCGGATGCCCATGATGCGCATCAGGCGGCCCAGCCAGCGGCGGGCCCAGTCATCGGCATTCACCTTGCCGGTGAAATCGAGATTGATGATCACGCAGAGCAGCAGCGCGAAGAGCAGATGGTTGATGACGCGCAGCGCGCGCAGCAGAAAACGCAATGTGGACACGATGACGAAGCAGCTCCTCGCCGCGAATTGAACGAGCGGATTGCCCAAAGCAAAACGGCGACCCGTTGGGGCCGCCGTCTTAAGGTGCGCTTCGAGCATTACGCGAGTGCGAGCGCTTGCTCGGCCGCCACCGGCGCGCTGCGGCCCAGAAAGTGACGGGCGTAGCGCGGATTGAGGTCGGTGACGTTCAGCAGCATGAACACGTCGGCGCAGTTGAAGTCGCGGTCCCAATAGGCTTCGCCGCAGGCCTTGGCGCCCAGGCTCACATAGGCCTTGAGCAGCGGCGGCATCTTCACGGCCGCTTCGGGCTTCTTGTCGGCCACGGGCAGGCCGTAGTAGGGGCTCACGCGCTGGCTGGGCGCGCTCATGTACTTGGCGCGCAGGGTGTCGAGAATCTGGTGGGCGGCGGCACCACCGTCTTCCAGACCGATGGAGGCGCAGCCGAACATGTAGTCGTAGCCTTCGCGGGTGATGTATTCGGCAATGCCCTGCCAGAGCGTGGCAATCACCGCGCCGCTGCGGTGCTCGGCGGCGACACAGGTGCGGCCAATTTCCATCACGCGGCCGGGCAGGCTGTGAATCATTTCCAGATCAAACTCGCTGGCGCTGTAGAAGCCGCCGGTGGCTTCCGCTGCGTCTTCGGTGAGGATGCGCGTGCAGGCAATCACTTCGCCGCTGCTGTTGTCGACCACCATCAGGTGCTGGCAGTGGGCGTCGTATTGATCGGTATCGAGGCCGGCTGTGCCGCCGTCGATCTGCGCGCCCAGCTCGCCCGCAAAAATGCGGTAGCGCAGCTTCTGGGTGGCAATGATTTCAGCCGGCGTGGCGGCAAAGCGCACGGTGAAGCGCGGCGCGTTGGCGAGCAGCGTGACGGGCATGATTTCGGTCATGTCAGCATCCTCTTGAGCGTCCAGGGTTTCTGGACGCTGCATAGAGTCGGCCTGCGCCGTTGCTTGGTTTTGACTGCGGCGTTAAATATTCGTGACAGCCGCAAAGCCCCGCAGGCAGTGACTCAGCCCGCTTGCTGCCAGAGTTTTTCGTGTGCGGTGACGAGTGCGGCGCGGTGACTCAGCAGGCGGTTGCGCGCGGGCGCTTCGATGGCATCCAGCCGATTCAGCTGCACGGCCTGCAAGGTTTCCTTGGCCACGCTGCTGCTGCGATTGGTGGGCGCCAAGGCATAGACCAGCGCCTGCGTGAGCGGCGCGCGCAGGGCGCGGGCAAAGCCGCCGCTGTAGTCGGGGCTCTGCTGCATGAGCACCTGCAGGCGCTTCAGCTCGGGCGGCGGCGCGCTTTCTTCTGGGATGAGAAACAGCGGCGCCTTGCGCGCTGCGCGGCCCCAGGCAGCACGGCTGGAGTACACCGAGAGCGGCACCGACACCAGCAGCGAGCCCGCCACGGGGATCAGCCAGGTGATCAGCTCGGGATTGATGGTGTACACGCCATACAGCCAGGCGCCGCCGAGGAGCGTGCCCATGCCGTGACGGGCGATGGCCTCGCCCCAGGGCGTGGCGGCGTCTTCGCGCGGGGGGGACTTCCACTGAATGGCAATGCCCAGCAGCGCGCTCACCACAAAGCGGGTGTGGAAGAGCATGCGCACGGGCGCCAGCAGGGCGGAAAAGATCATCTCGCTGAGCATGCTCACCAGCAGGGCAGCGCCGCCGCCAAAGGCGCGGCGTTCCTGCTTGCGGAACAGGATCAGCAGCGTGGCCAGCACCTTGGGCAGAAACAGCAGCGTGGCGGTGGCACCAAACAAGCGCAGCGCCCATTCGGGGTGCCATTCCGGCCACTGCGGAAACAGCTGGTGCGACTCGGTGAAATACACGGGCTCGACATTGGCATTGACGTAGAGCAGGGCGGTGGAGAGCGCGAGAAACAAGAACCACAGCGGTGCGGAGAGGTAGGCCATCACGCCGGTCATGAACACCGCCCGGTGCGCCGGGTGCAGGCCGCGGGTGAAGAACAGGCGGAAGTTCTGCAAATTGCCTTGGCACCAGCGGCGGTCGCGCTTCAGCTCATCCAGCAGGTTCGGCGGCATTTCCTCGTAGCTGCCCGGCAGGTCGTAGGCAATCCACACGCTCCAGCCCGCGCGCCGCATCAGCGCGGCTTCCACGAAGTCGTGGCTGAGAATTTCCCCGGCCATCGCGCCCGTGCCCGGCAGGCGGCCGAGCGCGCAGTGCTTCATGAAGGGTGCGACGCGGATGATGGCGTTGTGGCCCCAGTAGTGGCTTTCGCCCAGCTGCCAGTAGTGCAGCCCGGCGGTGAACAGCGGGCCGTAGACGCGCGTCGCAAACTGCTGGATGCGCGCATAGAGTGTGTCGCGACCCGAGGCGCGCGGGGCGCTCTGGATGATGCCGGCGTTGGGGCGCGCTTCCATCAGCTGCACCAGCCGCTTCAGGCATTCGCCCGACATCACGCTATCGGCGTCCATCACCACCATGGTTTTGTAGCGGCTGCCCCAGCGGCGGCACCAATCCGCCACATTGCCGCTCTTGCGCTTGATGCGATGGGTGCGGCGCCGGTAGAAGACGCGGCCATAGCCCTTGAGCGCCACGCAGAGGTCGCGCCAGGCTTCCACCTCCGCCACGCGGGTGTCGGGGTCTGAGGTGTCGCTCAGGATGAAGTAGTCGAAGTTGCCGGCGGCGTCTGTGGCATCCACCGACTCGATGGTGGCGCGCAGGCCGGCGAACACGCGGGCGACATCCTCATTGCAGATGGGCATCAGGATGGCGCAACGCGCATCGGCGGGGATGAGTTGATCGGCCCCGATGCTGGCGGTGATGGAGTATTTGTCGTGCCCGCGGGCCAGCACGAAGAAGCCCATCAGCGCAGTCCAGAAGCCTAAGCCCACCCACATGAAAAGAATCAGGTACAGCGCGAGAATCGCGCCTACCAACCAGTGCTCAACCGGCAGCGTGCCCTTGTAGGGCAGGATGGACTGCATGTAGTAGGTGGCGGCCAGCGCCTGCGCCACGGTGAGCACGCCCAGCACCACGCGACGGTTGCGCGCCGCCACCCGCCACAGGCTGCGCGGCGGTGCCGGCGTGTTGGTTTGCGCGGCGCGCGTGGCGAGGCCTCGGCGCCCCAGCCAGCGGGCCTTGAGCCCGCGCAGCAGGCGCCGCACCGGATTGCCGGACCACGGCGTGGGCGACATGCTGGCGCGCGCCAGCGGCGGCGTGGCCACGAGACGCACGGCGCCCTGGCTGTCGTGGGTGATCAGCTCGGCCGGGGCATCGGCGCCGAGCGCGAGCTTGAGGCGGGCTTCCTGCGACTGAACCGTTGCGGGCGCTGCACTGCTTTCTGCGGCGTCGATGGCTTCATGCAGGGCCATCCACACCGTACCGGGGGCTGCGGCCGTGAGCCGCGCGGCGATGCGCTGGTGCTCCGCGGCAGGCAGCGCCAGCGCCTCCAGATAGGCGAATGCGGTGGCGTGCGGGTCGGCCTGCGCCATGACTCAGTTGGGCGGGTAGAGGTAGCTCCAGGTCTCGGAGACCTGGGCGCTACCGCGTTTCAGATAAGCCCGCATCTCGATGGGCTTGTCGTTGTCCTTGCGGCGAAAGCGGAAGCTCATGCGCCAGCCGCCGGTCATTTCGTTTCGGAAGGTCTGCTTCTCGATGAGTTCGGCGTTGTCGTCCATCCACACACTGCCGGTGATGGGCGCGGCAGGCGGCGGCTTCACGGCCTTGGCTTTGCTGGTCTTGCCCTTCGCCGCTTCGCTTTTGAGGGCGGGCGGGTCTTCGAAGTCAACGATCAATCGCTGGGTGTCGTCGGGGGTGCGCAGGTAGCCATGGCCCTTGCGGGTTTGCAGCACGCTGGCCACCGGCGGGCGCACGGTCTGGTCTTTCTGCCAGGAGAGGCGGTAGTTGAAATCCAGCGCCTGACCGGGAGCCGGCGGCGCGTTGGGCACCCAGAAGGCAACGATATTGTCGTTGGTTTCGTCCGGCGTGGGGATCAGCACCAGCTCCACGCGGCCGGCGCCCCAGTCGCCCTTGGGCTCCACCCAGGCGCTCGGGCGCTGGTGGTAGTGCGCTTCAAGATCCTCGTAATGCGCGAAGTCGCGCCGGCGCTGCATCAGGCCGAAACCCTTGGGGTTGATCAGCCCGAAGCTGGTGGTGACCAGACGACGCGGGTTGACCAGCGGCCGCCAGATCCACTCGCCGCTGGAGCTGGCCACCAGCAGACCGTCGGAGTCGTGCACTTCGGGGCGGTAGTCTTCAGCGAAGCGGCTCTGGTTGCTGCCGTGCATGAACATGCTGGTGAGAGGGGCGAGCCCCAGCTTGGCCACGCCCTCGCGCAGGAAGATGCGCGATTGCACCTCCACCACCGTGCTTTCGCCGGGGCGCATCACGAACTTGTAGGCGCCAGTGACGCGGCGGGAATCGAGCAGGGCGTAGAGCGTGATGCTGCTGCTCTTTGCGCCCGGAGTTTCAATCCAGAACTCGGTGAAGCTCGGGAACTCCTCGCCGGAGAACACCGCGGTATCGACAGCCAGACCGCGCGCCGACAAGCCATAGCGCTGGCCCTCGCCAAGCGCGCGGAAATAGCTGGCGCCTTGGAAGACCGCGAGTTCATCTTTGTATTTCGCGGAGTTGAGCGGGTAGTGCACGCGAAAGCCTGCGTAGCCAAGGCCCTTCAGCTTGTTGCGGTCGAGCTTGTTCTTGCCGTAGTCGAAGAAGTCCGCGTTGAAAGCGAGCGGCGCGGCGCGGCCATTGGTGATGAGGCTGATCTTCACCGGCGCGTTGTAGTAGAGGCCCGGATGAAACAGCTGCAACTCGAAGGGCAGACCTTGCTTGCGCCAGATGGCCTGCTCGGGCTTGAAGCGGATATCGCGGTACTGGTCGTAATCCAGTTCCTTGAGTTCCTTGGGCAGATCGTTGCTGGGCGCGTTGTAGTTCTGTTGCGCCAGCTTCTGCGCGCGGGCGGCCACTTGCTCAAAACCGAAGACGGCCTGCGCCTGCGCCGTGGCAGGTAGCAGCGCAAGGGACATCAACAGCGCCGCCATCAGGTTCTTGAGAGGCGCGCAAAGCCGGGTGAAAGACAGCGAGGGCTTCGGCATGTCGAGCAATCGGGGCCGCGAGGAGAAGGCTGAGTAAGGAAAGAACAACATTTTAAGCGTCGGCCGCATCGGTGAGCTCATCCAACACCGGCTGCTTGAAGCTGGCGTGAACCCCGTGCAGCCGATTGAGCATGAGGCAGAAGAGATCGGCTGTTTTCTCGGCGTCGTAGATGGCGGAGTGCGCCTCGCTGGCCTCATAGCCGAGGCCTGCGGCGAGCAGGGCCTTGGCCAGCACCGTCTGCCCGAGCACCGCACCGCCGAGGGTGGCGGTATCGAACACCGAAAAGGGGTGAAAGGGGTTGCGCTTGATCTGCGTGCGATCAACGGCGGCATTGATGAACCCGAGATCGAAATGCGCGTTATGGCCCACCAGAATGGCGCGGGTGCAGGCGTTTTCAGACACGGCGTTGCGAATGGGGCGGAACAATTTGTCCAGCGCCTCCTTCTCTGGCACGGCCATGCGCAGGGGGTTGTCCACCTTGATGCCGTTGACCTCCATCGAGGCCTTGTCGAGATTCGCACCAGGGAAGGGCTGCACCTGTGCAAACACGGTTTCCTTGCGGATGAAGTTGCCCTGTTCGTCCACGCCGAGAATCACCGCGCAGACTTCCAGCAGGGCGTCGCGGTCCTTGTTGAATCCGCCGGTTTCGACATCCACCACCACCGGCAGAAAGCCCCGGAAACGGTGGCCGATCTTGGGGCGACCGGAGCCAGTCAGCGCGGCATGGGGGGCAGTGGCGAGGGGATTGGGCGGCAGCGCGTCGTTCATCGCCACATTGTCTCACGCACCCGCGCCCTATAATCGCGGACCGCCCCGGACTCCCATCGTCATGCCCCAGAAAATCAAGAAAGTCGCGCTCGCCTACTCCGGCGGTCTCGATACCTCGGTCATCCTCAAATGGCTGCAAGACACCTACGGCTGCGAGGTGGTGACCTTCACCGCCGATATCGGCCAGGGCGAGGAGCTGGACCACGTCCGCCCCAAGGCAAAAGCGCTGGGCGTGAAGGAAATCTTCATCGACGACCTGCGCGAAGAGTTCGTACGCGACTTCGTCTTTCCCATGTTCCGCGCCAACGCGGTGTATGAGGGCGAATATCTGCTGGGCACTTCAATCGCCCGTCCGCTGATCGCCAAGCGCCTGATGGAAATCGCCGCCAAGACCGGCTGCGATGCGATTTCCCACGGCGCCACCGGCAAGGGCAACGACCAGGTGCGTTTCGAGCTGGGCGCCTACCACTTCAACCCCAACATCAAGGTCATCGCGCCCTGGCGCGAGTGGGACCTGACCAGCCGCGAAACGCTGCTGGCCTATGCCGCCAAGCACAAGATTCCCATCACCAAGAAGAAGGGCGGCGGTTCGCCCTATTCGATGGATGCCAATGCCCTGCACATCTCCTACGAGGGCGGTGGTCTGGAAGACCCCTGGTGGGTGCCGGATGATTCGATCTGGCGCTGGACCAAGAACCCTGAGGACGCGCCGGACGCGCCGGAGCTGATCACCATCAAGTTCAAGGAGGGCGACCCGGTGTCGCTCAACGGCAAGAAGCTCTCGCCTTACAAGCTCTTGGCGGCATTGAATGTGTTGGGCGGGAAGCACGGAATCGGCCGGCTCGACATGGTGGAAAACCGCTACGTCGGCATGAAGTCGCGCGGCTGTTATGAAACCCCGGGCGGCAGCATTCTGCTCAAGGCGCACCGCGCCATCGAGAGCCTCTGCCTCGACCGCGAGCAGGCGCA
>CAMTXV010000169.1:0-5491 GCA_947085665.1 uncultured Sinobacteraceae bacterium
GCCCACCTGCACCAGGCAGAGCTTGGGGCGGTAGGTGTCGATGCGCAGAAACTCGGTATCCACCGTGAGCCAGTCCCGGCCCTGCCAGCAGGCGATGGCTTCGTTGAGGGCTTCGGGGGTGTCGATCCAGTGGGTAGTGCTCATGCGCGGCTTCGGTGGGTGCAGGCCATACGGTACCATCGCGCACGCTTCGCCACGCCTTCTTGCCTTTAGCTCATGCTCATTCCTGCCCTGCGCGTCGCCTTCAACCTCGCGCTGTTTCGCGGCAACCCCGCCGACATGCCGTACTCGGCCTCGCTCACGCGCATGATCGCCGCGCTCGCGGTGGTGACCAGCCTGCTGCTGCTGGCCCCGGTGGCGCCGCTGCCGCTGGCGCTCGCCACCGGCGTGGGCGGTGTGGCGGGTGTGGCCTTCTTCACCCGTCAGTTGCTGCGCGGCAAGAAGCTCGATAACCGCTTTCTGCAAACGCTCGCCGCGCATCTGTTGGTCGGCAGTCTGTTTGCGCTGGCCATGTGGCCGGCCTTTGCGGCACTCGCCCCTGCCATGCAGGCGCTGATGCAAGACGGCAAGGGCCTGGAGCGCCTGCAAAGCGGCGAACCGCTGCCGCTCAATCCCCCGGCCTGGGCAGCGCTGTGGTCAGACGTGCTGTTCATCTGGAGCCTTGCCGTCACCGCGCGCATCAACCGCCTGGCAGCGGATCTCGGCAGGCCATCGAGCTGGCTGTTGACGCTGCTGAGCCTGTTCGTGCTGATGGGCTTCGTGCTGATGGCACAGGTTGTGGTGGCCCTGTTCCTGCGCTGATCAACCATGCACCTCCACATCCTCGGCATCTGCGGCACCTTCATGGGCGGCATCGCCGCCATTGCCCGCGAGGCGGGCCACACCGTCACGGGGTCCGATGCCAACGCCTGGCCGCCGATGTCCACGCAGCTGGAGGCGCTCGGCATTGGCCTGATGCAGGGCTATGCGCCAGAGCATTTGCAGCCTGCGCCCGATGTGGTGGTGGTGGGCAATGTGGTCACCCGCGGCAATGCGGCGATGGAGTACGTGCTCAACCAGGGCATTCCGTACGTGAGTGGCCCGCAGTGGCTGGCCGAGAACGTGCTGCACGAGCGCCATGTGCTGGCCGTGGCCGGCACGCATGGCAAGACCACCACCACTTCGCTGCTGGCCTGGATACTCGAATGCGCTGGCCTGCAGCCCGGCTTTCTGGTGGGCGGCGTGCCCGGTAACTTCGGTATTTCGGCTCGACTGGGCGAGTCCAGATACTTCGTGATCGAAGCGGACGAGTACGACACCGCCTTTTTCGACAAGCGCAGCAAGTTCGTGCACTACCGACCGCGCACGGCGATCCTGAATAACCTCGAATACGACCACGCCGATATCTTTCCGGACCTCGCCGCCATCGAGCGGCAGTTTCATCACCTCATCCGCACCGTGCCCGGTGAGGGGCAGTTGGTGGTGAATGGCGGCGATGCCAATCTGGCGCGCGTGCTGGATATGGGCTGCTGGAGCCCCGTGGTGCGCTTTGAAGATGCCGCCGGCTGGCAGGCTGCCGCACCCGATACCGAAGGTGCGTTCGAGGTTTCGCTGCGGCAGGCGTCGCAGGGCGCTGCGCGCTTGAGCCTTGCGGGTGCGCATAACCGCAGCAATGCGCTGGCGGCGGTGGCCGCTGCGCATCACATCGGCGTGCCGGTACGCACGGCACTCGATGCGCTCGCGAGCTTTCAGGGCATCCGTCGCCGGCTGGAGCTGCGCGGTAGCGTGCGCGGTGTGGAGGTGTACGATGACTTCGCGCATCACCCGACGGCGATTGCGGTGACGGTGAGCGCGCTCAAGGAGCGCGGTCAGGGACGCATCCTCGCCGTGCTGGAGCCGCGCTCGAACACCATGCGACAGGGCAATCACAAGGCGGAGCTGGCGCAGTCGCTGCAAGGCGCTGAGGTTTGCTTTGTCTATGCACCATCCAGCCTGAAGTGGGATGCAGCCGAGGCGCTGGCGCCAGTGGGCGCACGCCTGAAGCTGCACAGCGAGCTGGAGACACTCATCCCCGCCATCGTGCAGGAGGCGCGGCCCGGTGACCGCGTACTGGTAATGAGCAACGGCGATTTCGGCGGCATTCACCAACGACTGCTTGACGCGCTGGCGCGCTGAACGCCACGCCGCTGTCGGCGGCGGCTGACATGGTGCGTTTTGGTCACAGCGCAGCGCCATTCGTGCTGCGGGCAGCGCGCTCCATGAGTTGCAATGGGGCCGCACTACCTTGCCATGCCCACTCCAAAGGAACTCATTCATGTCGTCACGTCGCATTCTTGCTGTGCTCTCTGCTCTCTCTGCCGTCACGCTGCTGGCGGGCTGCAACGACGATCAACTCGCCAGTGGCAGCGGCCGTACCGGCGATGCCGTGGCACTCACGGCATCGGGCAAGCTGCTCACCTTCAATCGCAGCGAACTCGCCAATCTGGTGAGCAGCGTCAGCATCACTGGCCTTGCGAGCGGCGAGAGCCTGCTGGGTATTGATGTACGCCCGACCGACCGGCTGCTGTACGGCGTCAGCAACCTCGCCAACATCTACACCATCAACGACGCCACCGGCGTGGCCACCCTGCGGTTCCCGTTAAAGGCCGGCGCCGCCACCACGGTGACCTGCGCGGATGGCGCCCCGGCACCGTTCACCGCGCTCGATGGCGCGGAGTTCGGGCTGGACTTCAATCCGCAGGCCGATCGCCTGCGGCTGGCTTCTGATACCGGCCAGAACCTGCGCATCAATGTTGACGACGGCGCCGCCATCGTTGATTGCCCCATCACCTTCCTGGGCAGCGATGCCCAGCCCGTGCCTACGGGTGCGGCTTACACCAACAGCGTGCCGGCCGCGGCCTCGACGGCGCTGATGTATGTGGACTCCGGCACCGACATGCTCTACGCCATCGACAGCAGCACGATGGATGCCGGCACCATGATGCCGACCAATGCCAACAACGGAATCCTGCGCCCCGTGGGCCCGCTGGGCGTGGACCTTGGCCCCGCCAACGGCTTCGACATTGAGGCGGGCAGCGGCACGGGCTATGGCCTGTTCACCGTGGGTAATGTCTCGTCGCTGTACACCATCGACACCGCGACGGGCACCGCAACGCTGCGGGTGGGCTTTCCTGAACCGCTGCGTGGCATCGCGCTGAAGTAAGCCGCATTCACGGCGCGCCACCCCCTGCGGATGGGGGATGGCGCGACCGGGTCAGACCCTCTATTTTCCGCAGGCCGCAAAAAAGTTGATCCGATCAGGCCTCCCGCGCGTAGCAGCCATGTTGTGTGAGGGTGCGGCGCCTGATGTGCGGGGACCGTGACCGTAAGAAGACACACCGTCGAAATGTTGTTCCGTTGTCAAAAACCTTGGAGAACACATGAACCGTTCCACCCGTTTGTTCCGCTATTCCCTTCTGGCCCTGGCCGCCGGTACGCTGGCCGCCTGTAGCGAGGATGGCGGCTTCATCAACATTCCGCCCCAGCCCGCGCCGCCGGCGCCGGTGGCCGACACCTTTGTCATCACCTCGGGCAACAAGCTGATTGGCTTCGCCGCCTCCACGCCCGGCACCGCACTGACCAATGCCACCCTCGCGATTCCCGCGGGCGAAACGCTGCTCGGTGGTGACTTCCGCCCGGCGGATGGCCTCTTCTACATCGTCACCCGCGTCACCGCCGACAACGCGGTGAAGGTCTACACGGCCGACACCGCCACTGGCGCACTCGGCACGGCGATCCCCCTGCTCAACACCGGCACCGGTGCCGGTGGTGGCGTCGCAGGTTCGCCCGTGACGCTCGCTGGCCCGAAGGTGGGCGTCGACTTCAACCCAGTTGCGAACGCCCTGCGCATCATCGACAGCACCGGCGTGAACCTGCGCACCAATCTGTCGACCACGGCCAACAACACCTTCGTGGATGCGCCGATTTCTGCCGGCCTCACCGAAGCGGCTTACACCAACAGCTTCAGCGACACCTGCCAGACCGACCTCTTCTACATCAACGGCACGCAGCTGCTGCTCACCGGCGCTCCCAACGGCATCGCCGGCAATGCCGCCACGCCGCGCCTGGTGGGTGGTCTTGGCATCACGGCGGACACCGCCAACAGCGGCTTCGACGTGCGCACCACGGCCAGCGGCAATGTGCTCACCGCCGCCATTTCGGTGAACGGCGCTTACAGCCTGTATGAGATCAGTGCCGCCAGCGGTGCTGCAACGCGCCGCGGCGCCATCGGCATCATTCCCACGGGTGAAGTGGTGCTCGGTCTGGCCACCTCGGTGCCGGACGCTGGCGATGTGACCAATGCCCCTGGCGACATGCTGGCCATCACCGGCGGTGCAACCCCCTCGGTCGTGACCTTCAACCGTCCTCCCCAGGGCTCGGCGGCGCGCCTGTGCACCACCTCGGCTGTCACGGGCCTCGCCACCGGCGACGCCATCGTGGGCGCCGACACGCGTCCGAACGGCGGGCTGCTCTACGCGCTGGCCAAGAACAACACTGTTGGCACGCTCTACACCATTGCCCGCAACGGCACCGCCACCTCGGTGGCCACCCTCGCGGCTGATCCGGCAGACACCACGGCGCCTTACTCGGGGCTCGACGGCACCAGCTTCGCCGTGGACTTCAACCCCGTGCCGGATCGCCTGCGCGTGATCTCCGACACCGGCCAGAACCTGCGTATGACGGTGGCTGCTGTTGCAGGCACCACCCCGATTGCCGCGGGGGCAGTCACCACCGATACCGCGCTCACCACCGCCGCCGGCGGCGCAGCGCGTACCGGCGTGACGGCAGCGGGCTACACCAACAGCCTCTTCGGCGGCAACGGCGCCTCGCTGACCACCACCCTCTACGCCATCGACTCCACGGCCAACAGCCTGGTGCAGATTGGTGCGAACCCCGGTAACGGCATTGCCGGTGATGCGGGCAATCCGAACAGCGGCGTGGTCAACGAAGTGGGCGCACTCGGCGTGGACGTGGGCGATGTCAATGCCTTCGACATCACCGCCAGCACCGGCACGGCCCTGCTGGCCGCTACGGTGGGTGCCAACACCACGCTCTACACGGTGAACCTCGCCAGCGGTGCGGCCACCGCAGCCGGCAACTTCCCGGCCACGGCCGGTCCGATTGTGGCCATGGGCAGCAACGGCTCGCAGACGGCCACCGTGTTTGGCGTGACGCCCAGCAACCAGCTGGTGAGCTTCCTGCCTTCTGCGCCGGCCACCGTGACCACGATCGGTACCATCACCGTGGGCTCGGGTGAGAACATCCAGGGCATCGACTTCCGTCCGTCGATTGGCGCAAAGAACGGCACCCTGGTGGCTCTCACCACCACGGCTGGCGGTGCGGCGCGTCTCTACACGGTGGATACCGCATCGGCGGCAGCCACGCCGGTGGCTTCGCTCTCGGCCAACAGCACCGATGCCACGGCGCCGTTCACCACCACCACGGGCACCGCATTCGGCGTGGATTTCAATCC
>CAMTXV010000170.1:0-14565 GCA_947085665.1 uncultured Sinobacteraceae bacterium
TCAATGTCGGTATGGGGGCAAGCGGCGGGCGGTCAGGATGCGGCTTGCAAAAGGCGGCTGGATCAATTCAAATACAACGCAACTATACGGCTCCGCCAGATTTTTATCTGCGTGTTCAAGAGCCAATCATTCCAAGCTATACCTCCCGCTGTAACGTTCAATTGCGATTCGCGCCCTGAGCGCTTGTGTCGTGCGCAGCCAGACCGCACTGTCTGTGTGCGCGACCCAAAGCCTCTGCGACACCGCGCCATCCCCACCCCTTGCCGACCGGAGCACCGCCATGAGCGAGCACATCACTGCTGTTACCGACGATTCTTTCGAGGCTGAAGTCCTCAAGTCCGATATCCCTGTGCTGGTCGATTTCTGGGCCGAATGGTGCGGCCCCTGCAAGATGATCGCCCCGGTTCTGGAGCAGGTGGCAGCCGAACACAACGGCAAGCTCAAGGTCGTCAAGGTGAACGTCGACGAAAACCCCGGCACTCCTGCCAAGTTCGCGATCCGCGGCATTCCCACGCTGATTCTGTTCAAGAACGGCGCCCCCGCAGCGACCCAGGTGGGCGCCGTGGCCAAGGCGCAGCTGGCGTCGTTCGTGACCCCGCATCTCGCCTAAATCCTTTCTCAACCGTCCATTCGATGAAAAACCGTCGTCGCTTCCAGCGCAACAAACAAGGGGGCCGCGGCCCCGGTCAGGGCCAAGGGAATGGCCAGGGAGGCAACTTCCAGCAAGGCCTGCCGATGGATGTCGAGGACTTTCTCGCCGAGGAAGAAGCCAACGCCCAGCGCCTGCTGCAAGAGCAGGCGGCTGCCGCCGCGGCGCCGGTCTATCTCGACGAAAACGGCAAGCCTTTGCCGCCGGATGCGATTCCGCCGGGTTACGACGCTCCGCTGCCGCCGCCGCCGCAGATGAGCGACGAGCCGGGTGAATACGAAGAGCAGCCACGCCCGCGTCAGGGGCGTGGCCGCCAGAATGGCGCGCAGAATCACCAGGGCGCGCAGCCCAATGGTCAGGCAAACGCGGCGGGATTTGCCAGCGACGGTGGCCTGCCGTCAGCACCGGTGTCCACCGAGCCGCCGAAGATTCTGCATATCGCGGACCTCAAGAAGCAGTCGGCCTCGGCCCTTCTGGAACTGGCCGAGTCGCTGGGCCTTGAGAACATCGCCCGCACCAAAAAGCAGGACCTCATCTTTGCGCTGCTGAAAGCGGCCGCCCGCCGTGGTGACCACATCATGGCCGACGGCGTGATGGAAGTGACGGACAACGGCGGCTATGGCTTCCTGCGCACGCCAGATTCCAGCTATCTCGCCGGCCCTGACGACGTCTACGTGAGCCCCAGCCAGGTGAAGCGCTTCAACCTGCGCACCGGCGACACCGTGCACGGTCGCGTCCGTTCGCCCAAAGATGGCGAGCGTTATTTCGCGCTCCTGCGCGTCGACCAGATCAACTACGAGCCGCCAGAGGCCAGCCGCAAGAAGGTGAGCTTCGAAAACCTCACGCCGCTGTTCGCCGACAAGCAGTTCAAGATGGAGCGCGGCAACGGCACCACCGAGGACATCACGGCGCGCGTCATCGACATCGTCGCCCCCTTCGGTCGTGGCCAGCGTGGCCTGATCGTCTCGCCGCCCAAGGCCGGCAAGACCATCCTGATGCAGAACATCGCGCAGTCGATCGCCGCCAACTATCCGGAGGCTTATCTCATCGTGCTGCTCATCGACGAGCGCCCTGAGGAAGTCACCGACATGCAGCGCACCGTGCGCGGCGAAGTGGTGGCCTCGACCTTCGACGAGCCGCCAGCCCGCCATGTGCAGGTGGCCGAAATGGTGATCGAGAAGGCCAAGCGCCTCGTCGAGCACAAGCGCGATGTGGTGATTCTGCTCGACTCCATCACCCGCCTCGCCCGCGCCTACAACACGGTTGCACCATCCTCCGGCAAGATCCTGTCGGGCGGTGTTGACGCCAACGCCCTGCAGAAGCCCAAACGCTTCTTCGGTGCCGCGCGCAACGTCGAAGAGGGCGGCAGCCTCACCATCATCGCCACTTCGCTGGTCGATACCGGCAGCAAGATGGACGAAGTGATTTACGAGGAGTTCAAGGGCACCGGCAATATGGAAGTGCATCTGGAACGCCGCATTGCCGAAAAGCGCGTGTTCCCGGCCATCAATATCAACCGTTCCGGCACCCGCAAGGAAGAATTGATGGTGCCGGCAGCCGAGCTGAACAAGGTCTGGATTCTGCGCAAGCTGCTGCATTCGATGGACGAGCTGGCGGCTATGGAGCTGCTCTTCGATCGTCTGCGCCATACCAAGACCAATGGCGACTTCTTTGATTCGATGAAGCGCAATTGAGCTGTTGCTGGCCGTAAAAGGCCAGCCCCAGCCAATAAAAAAACCGCGCCTTGAGCGCGGTTTTTTTATTGCGGCCTGATATTGCTGGCTTATTTGATGGTGATGCCGTCCAGCGAGCCGTGCTGGGCCTTCCAGTCGGCCACCCAGATCGGTGAGCGGCCGCGGCCAGTCCAGGTCAGGGCGCTATTTTCGGGGTGGCGATACTTCGCCGCCACGCTGCTGCGCTTGCTCTTGCCCGCTTTGGCCGGTGCGGCAGCGGCACCTGCAAACTTCACTTCAATGCCGTAGCGGCTGGCCAGTGAAAGAATTTCCTGCTGCGCCTTGGCTTTTTCTGCCGACTGGCGGCCTTCAATTTCAGCTGCAAGCTGATGCTGCAGCGAAAGCAGTTCATCGAGCGAGAGTTTGGAGAGTTCGGTCATATTGGGCGTGCCTCAAGTCTTGATGCCAGATTGGCGGCGACATTCTGCCTTTATTTATTCACAAAGCAATCTGTTTTAAGTGGGCGGTGAGGTGAATGGCCGTTCGGCAGCCATTAAAGGCCGCTTGAAAGCCGGCCTTTAATGTCTTTAATTCGGCTTAAACCCGATTCTCTGTCGTTAATCCCGAATGCCGCAGCAGTGCGTCCAGTTCTGGCTTGCGTTGGCGAAAGGCAATAAAGCTATCCATTGCCGGGCGAGAACCGCCTACAGCCAATATCGAATCACGGAACTGATGCCCGGTTTCAGCAGTGAATCCGGATTCCTCGAAGGCCGCAAACGCATCGGAGGACAGCACCTCGGCCCATTTGTAGCTGTAGTAGCCGGCCGCATAGCCGCCAGCAAAGATGTGACCAAAGCTCCAGGGCATGCGGTTGTAGGCCGGGGGACGCATCACCGCCACCTGATCGCGCACGGCGTTCAGGGTGGCCAGCACATCGGCGCCGCCGGCTGGGTCGAAATCCCGGTGCAGGCAGAGGTCAAACAGGGCGAACTCCACCTGTCGCAGGGTGGCGAGGCCAGACTGAAACTGCCGGTCGTGACGCAGCTGCTCGATCATGGTCTGCGGCATGGCCTCACCGGTCTGCCAGTGGCGCGCGAAACGCTGGAGGGTCTTGGGCTCGTAGCACCAGTTCTCCATGAACTGGCTGGGCAACTCCACCGCGTCCCACTCCACGCCGCGAATGCCGGCGAGTGCGCCTTCATCCACCTGGGTGAGCAGGTGGTGCAGGCCGTGGCCAAACTCGTGGAACAGGGTGGTGACTTCGTCGTGCGTCAGCAGCGCCGGCTGGCCCGGTGCGGGCGGCGTGAAGTTGCACACCAGGTACGCCACAGGGTGCTGAATGCCATCGCCCAGGCGGCGGCGCACCGCGCATTCGTCCATCCAGGCCCCGCCGCGCTTGGTTTCGGGGCGCGAATAGGGGTCGAGGTAAAACGCGCCCGTAGTTTCGCCCTGCACGTTTTTGAGCGCATAGACGCTCACGTCCGCCTGCCAGGTTTCTACGCCTTGCAGAGGCTCCACCCGCGTGCCGAAGAGTTCGTGGATGAGGTCGAACAGGCCCTGCAGCACCTGCGGGAACGGGAAGTACGGGCGCAGGGCCTCGTCGCTCAAGCCCAGCGTGGCTTCGCGCAGGCGCTCGCTGTAATAAGCCATGTCCCAGGGTTGGAGGCACTCGATGCCGTCGGCTGCCGCCAGCGCGCGAAGCTCGGTGAGTTCTGCCAGCGCACGCGGCCTGGCGCGTTCGGCCAGTTCCAGCAGAAAGGTTTCCACCGCCGCGGGGGACTCGGCCATCTTGGTGGCCAGCGACAGCTCGGCAAAGTTGGCAAAGCCCAGCAGCGTGGCCTGTTCGTGGCGCAGGGCCAGAATTTCGCCCATCAGCGCGCCGTTGTCGTGTTTCGCTTCGTGCGGCGGCTGGTCGCTGGCGCGGGTGGCGTAGGCGCGGTAGAGCCGCTCGCGCAGGGCGCGGGAGTCGGCGCGGCTGATCACCGCGTCGTAGCTGGGGAAATCCAGCGTCAGCAGCCAGCCGTCCAGCCCCTTGGCCTTGGCTTTGTCGCGCGCGGCTTCGAGCGCGTTGGCGGTCATACCCACCAGTTCGGCGGCATCCGTCACGTGGTCGCCATAGGCCTGCGAGCCGTCCATCACGTTCTCTTCGAACTTGGCCTGTAATTCCGACAGACGCAGCGAGATGGTCTTGAAGCGTGCCTTCTGTTCCTCCGGCAGGGCGATACCGCTCAGACGAAAGTCGCGCAGAGCATCGTTGATCACCTTCTGGCGCGCGGCGCTGAAGCCTGAAAACGCGGGGCTGGCGGCAATCTGTTCGTAGGCTTTGAACAGGGCCTCGTTCTGCGAGATCTCGATGCTGTGTTCCGTGACCTTGGGCAGTGCGGCATTGAAGGCAGCACGCCATTCCGGAGTGCTCCACACCCCGAACAGGTGCGACATCGGCCCCCACACCCGGCTCAAGGCCTCACTGGAGGCTTCCAGTGGCTCGACCAGCGATTCCCAGCTTGGTGCAGGCTCGGCCAGCAGACGGATCAGCTGCTGCTGGTTGGCGGCAAGGGTTTCGTCGATGGCGGCCAGCGAGCTGTCGGGAGAAAGCGTGGAAAAGGCGGGAAATGACAGCATTTTGAGAGCTCTTCAGCGAATAGGAACGGTATATGGAGCAAGCATGGCGCCGAATCACACAATGACAAGCCCTTAGCGATTCATGCGGTCTGCACAGCGCCTCAGGTTCGATAACTTTGAATCCGTTCTGCGAAAAATATGTCTGATCATTTCGATTGCGCCTCCGCTGCAAGATAAAGCAATCAAATCAGATGCTTGTGATTTATCCACTCCGCGTCTTCGCGGGTCGCTCACCGAGGTTCACAGCTCGTTCAGAGGCTGATATTTCAATGCTTTCAGACTGCATTGTTGAAGATTTAGCCGTTTTCTCGATTAGTCAGGATTTCTCGGCGCTATCTGCGTTTAACCGGCTGGCTTTGTCGTCTAAACTACCCACTCCCTTCGGAACAGTCTCGACGCCCTCCCCAAGGCATTTATCCCCACCGTCTCCCCAGACGGTTTGGACTGTTCCGCTTAAGCCCCTCGGCGACGAGGGGCTTCTTTTTTGCAAGGCGAGTCTGCATCGGCCGCCGGCCGTGCTGCGTAAGGCGCGCAGCAGGCAAGTTCTCGGAGAACCCGCGTGAAATCAAACTGGTGGCTGAAGATGAGTGCTCTCACCCTGTTGACGGCACTGCTGCCGGCCTGCTCGGGCCAGAAGCTGCTTAACACCCTGACGGTGGAAACCGGCTACGTGCGCGCCAGCAATATCGTTTTCGACGAGAAAACCGGTCTGAAGACCGACGTCTACACCCCAAAGGGGGCGGCCAATGCGCCGGTGGTGGTGTTTTTCTTTGGTGGCCGCTGGAGCGAGGGCAACAAGGATCTTTACGAGTTCGTGGGCGGGGCGCTGGCCAAGCAGGGCTTCGTGGCGGTGGTGCCGGACTACCGGCTCTACCCGAGCGTGAAGTTCCCGGCCTTTGTCGAAGACGCCGCCAGTGCCGTGCGCTGGGCGCGCGACAACGCGGCCCGCTACGGCGGTGACGCCAATCGCCTGTTCGTCATGGGTCATTCCGCGGGCGCCTACAACGCGGCAATGCTGGCCACCGACGAGCGCTACCTGAAGGCCGTGGGCGGTTCACGCCGCTGGCTCGCCGGCATGATTGGTCTGGCTGGCCCCTATGACTTCATGCCGTTCACCGATGCCGACATCATCGATATGTTCGGCCCGCCCGAGGGCCATGCCGATACCCAGCCCATCAACCATGTGGATGGTCAAAACCCACCCATGCTGCTGATGCACGGCGAAGACGACACCTCCGTGTTCATCCGCAATTCCCGCAATCTGGCCAACAAGATTCAGGCCGCTGGCGGCCCGGTGGAAACCGTGTGGTTTCCCAAGCTCAGTCATGCCTGGAGTGTCGCCACGCTCTCCACCACCTTGCAGAAGCAGTCGGACGTGATGCCGTACACCAAGGATTTCGTGCTGCGCAAAAGCGGCCTGAAGCCAGATGCCAGCCCGGCGGCGGGCGCGCCGGGCCCATGATCCGCGCCTTTGAGGGTCACAGACCCCAGCTCGCCGAAGGCGCGTGGGTAGATGACTCCGCGCAGGTGATTGGCAATGTGAAGCTGGGAGCCGATAGCAGCGTCTGGCCGCTGGTCACCATCCGGGGCGATGTTCATGCCATCCGCATCGGGGCGCGCAGCAATGTGCAGGACAACTCCTGCCTGCACGTCACCCACGACGGCCCCTACTTGCCGGGTGGGGCAGGGCTCGACATCGGAGACGACGTGACCATTGGCCACGGGGTGATCCTGCATGCCTGCACCGTCGGCCATCGGGTGATGATCGGCATGGGCAGCCTGGTGATGGACGAGGTCGTGATCGAAGACGACGTGCTGCTGGCGGCCGGCTCGCTGGTGCCGCCGGGCAAGCGGCTGCTGGCCGGGCATCTGTATCGCGGCCGGCCGGCCACACTGGCGCGCGCGCTCACCGTGCAGGAGCTGGAGCAGCTGCGCTATTCCGCAGCGCACTACGTTCGGGTGAAAAACCGGCACCTCGCAGGCTAGCGGCTTGGTTCTGCTGCCACGCCGCCGCATCATCCGCCGATGAACGATTCCATTCGCATTGTCGAAGTCGGCCCGCGCGACGGGCTGCAAAACGAGCCGCAGCCGCTGCCTGCGGCCACCAAGATCGCGCTCATCGAAAGGCTGGTGGCCGCTGGGCTGCGCAGTGTCGAGGCAACGAGCTTCGTGAGTCCCAAATGGGTGCCGCAGATGGCCGATGCCAGCGCAGTGCTGGCGGGCCTGAAGCCGATTGCCGGCGTGCGCTACCCCGTGCTGGTGCCCAATCTGCAGGGGCTGGAGCGCGCCATGGCAGCGGGTGTGGACGACATCGCCGTCTTCACCGCCGCCAGCGACGCCTTCAACCGCAAGAACATCAACGCTTCAGTGGCGGAGTCGCTGGAGCGCCTGCAACCTGTGGTGGACCAAGCGCGTACTGCCGGCATGCAGGTGCGTGGCTATGTTTCCACCGTGCTGGGCTGTCCGTATCAGGGCGCGGTGCCGGTGGCCGATGTGGTAAGCGTGAGCGAGGCGCTGCTGCGCATGGGCTGCTACGAGATCAGCCTGGGCGACACCATCGGCGTCGGCACGCCCCGTGCCGCCCGAGCGCTGCTGCGCGCGGTGGCGACCGCCGTCCCCCTCCCGCAACTTGCCGTGCATTTCCACGATACCTACGGTCAGGCCCTGGCCAACGTCTATGCCTGTCTGGAAGACGGCGTGCGCGTGGTGGACGCCAGCGTGGGCGGACTGGGCGGATGCCCCTATGCCAAGGGGGCCACCGGCAATGTCGCCACCGAAGATCTGGTGTATCTGCTGCAAGGCCTGGGGCTCGAAACCGGAGTGGATCTGGATGCGCTCTGCGACACCGCGCGCTGGATCAGCGCTGAGCTGGGCCGTCTGCCCGCCAGTCGCGTGGGCCGGGCGCGGCAGCCCGTCGCGGTTTGAAGCCGGCCCCAGTGCGGGGCAAGACCACTACACCGGAACGGTGTGAAGGTTTCTTTCGCTTGCGACTGAAGCCTCCACGGGCAAAGGCACCCTGCCGGGTTCTGGAATAATCGCGCTCCGCTCCATCAACCCACCCCCAGTCCGTCATGCCCAAACTCGTCCTGCTTCGCCACGGCCAATCGCAGTGGAACCTCGACAACCGCTTCACCGGCTGGGTGGATGTGGACATCACCGAAGCCGGCCGCGCCGAAGCCGTGAAGGCCGGTGAGCTGATGAAGGCCGAGGGCCTGCACTTCGACTGCGCGCACACCAGCGTGCTGAAGCGCGCCATCCGCACCAACTACACGGCGCTGGATGTGATGGACCAGATGTGGATTCCCGTGCACAAGAGCTGGCGCCTGAACGAGCGCCACTACGGCGCGCTGCAGGGGCTCGACAAGGCCGAGACCACCGCCAAGCACGGCGAGGCGCAGGTGAAGGTCTGGCGCCGCAGCTACGACGTGCCGCCGCCGGAGATGGCGATCACCGATCCCGGTCACCCGGCCAACGATGTGCGCTACGCCAAGCTCGATGCCGCGGCACTGCCGGGTACGGAATCGCTGGCCACCACGCTGGTGCGCGTGCTGCCGTACTGGCACGACCACGTTGCACCGCAGCTCAAAGCCGGCGCTACGGTGCTGGTCACCGCCCACGGCAATTCGCTGCGCGCGCTCTACAAGTATCTGAACGATGTCGCCGAGTCAGCGATTCTCGAAGTGAACATTCCCACGGCGATTCCCCTGCTGTTCGATCTCGACGCGAACCTGAAGGTGAAGAGCCACCGCTATCTCGGCGACCCCGAGGCCGCGAAGAAGGCCGCTGAAGCGGTGGCTAACCAGGCCAAGGCGAAGTAGATCGCCTGCTCACCCGTCGATCACCCTCCGTACCGACTCAGAGGTGCGGAGGAATCCACTCGCGCAGAAACTCCTCGCGGTTGAGGTCCAGCAAGGCGTCTTCGCTGATTTCGTAGGGGTCGGCGTCGTAGCCGATGGCGCGAATGACGTAGCGCGCGCTGCCAGGGATGCGTTCCAGCTCGCAGCCCTGTTCGGCGGCGCAGCGAATGGCTTCGGTCAGCGTCATGCGGCGGGCTCCGCCGGAGCATCCAGCGCCAGGCGCAGCAGCGCGGCTTTCGACACATAGCGCGTCACCGCCTCATGGGTGGCGGCGAGCTTTACCGGCGGGGCAATGCCCGCTTCCAGTGCCTCGCTCCAGCGCAGTGCGCACAAACACCAGAAATCACCGGGCTTCAGGCCCGGAAACAGGTACTCCGCACGCGGCGTGCTGAGATCATTGCCGCGCGCCGTGCTGAAGGCCAGAAACTCGGCAGTGACCTGCGCACACACCAGATGTCGGCCGTGGTCGTGTTCGTCGGTCTTGCAGCAGCCATCACGGAAGAAGCCCGTGAGCGGCGCGAAAGAGCAGGGGATGAGCGGCGTGCCGAGCACGTTGCGAGCGGGTGCTGGAATCATGCCGCGCAGCGTAGCCCAAGCGGCTGACCCTGTGAGCCTGTCGCACCGGTTCAGCTTTCGGGGGCACACTGTCGTTCTATTCAGAACCGCTTCAGCAGAATGATCACGCTTGATGTTGTGCACACCACGACGTACCGCTACGCCAACCCGGTGCAGTTTCTCGAACACCGGCTGATTTCGCGCCCGCGCAGCACGCACGAGTTAAGTCTGCTCGATACCAGCCTGTCCATCTCCCCGCCCGCGCAGCTGCGCTGGCTGCACGATGTGTTCGGCAACTCGGTGCTGCGCCTCACTTTCGAGCAGAGCGCCGATACCCTCATGGTGGAATCGCGCTTTCGCGCCGAGCACTATCCTGGCGACCCGCAGCAGCTGCTGGTGGATGACTGTGCGCAAACCCTGCCCTTCGAGTACAGCCAGACCGATGCACTGGATCTAGCACCCTATCTGCGCTGCCACTACGAGGACCCAGACGGCCTCGTCGCCGGGTGGATGCAGGGCTTCATCGAGGCCAACCAGGGCGTGACGCTCGACACCCTCAACGCCATGGTGCAAACCGTGCAGCGCGAGTTCGGCTATCAGCGCCGCGACGAACATGGCACCTGGGAGCCGACGCTCACCTTGAGCAACCGCTCGGGCTCCTGCCGTGATTTCGCCCTGCTGATGATGGAGGCGCTGCGCGGAGTGGGAGTCGCCACGCGATTCGTCTCGGGTTATCTCTACGACGAGAACGCCGATGACGGCAGCGGGTCGGTGCTTCTGGGCGGCGGCGAAACCCACGCCTGGTGCGAGGTGTATCTGCCGGGTGCGGGCTGGGTGGCTTACGACCCCACCAATGCACTGGTGGCGGGCCGCAATCTCATTCCCGTCGCGTTTGCGCGTGATCCCGCGCAGGTCTCACCGCTCAGCGGCGGCTTCGAGGGCCTCACCGGCGATTTCCTGGGCATGGAGGTCAACGTCACCATCTCGCGCGTGTTGCCGCCGGCAGACGAGCCCGAAGTGCCGGTCGAGATGGCGGCTGAAGTCGCAGCACCGCCAACCCTCAGCGCGGTGGCGCCAGCGGGCTGAAGCCTTCGGCAGCCACGCTGCACGACGCGGCCGGTGCCTCTTCGGCTGGGCTGGCAGCACCCGCGGTGCCTGCCAGCAGCACGGCTGCGGTGGCGAGTGCGGTGAGGGCGGTCGCCCGCAGCACGGCGGTCGTCAGAGGAGGAGAGGGTTTCATGGCGGCGCTCCATGGCGTGGCGGGCTTCAGGTGCAGACCATAGAAGCCAGCCCGCAGCCAGTGAAATTGTTTCTCTGCCTCGCATCCATTGCCATTGGCCATGGCCGATGACGAGCCCGCGTTGCGCGTGGCGTTAACGCTGTGGCGGCAGCCAGCCGCGCGCCCTGAGCAGTGCCTGCGCATCGTCGCTGTCACGTTCGAACCAGGCGGCGGCACTGCCGAGAATGAAGTGATAGCCCCAGGCATCCATGTCGGCAAAACAGCGCTCGCGGCTGTAGCCCGCAAGTTGTGCCGCGAGCAGGCATTGCAGATAGCAGACGGCGTTTTCCTCGGTGTCGGTGCCGCCGGCATCGGTGTGCAGGCTCGCGCGCCGGGTTTCATCGGCCAGCAGCCAGTGACAGGCCTCGTGCAGTGCGGAATGCACGGGGGTGTCCCCGCGCAAGTGCAGCACGGCGCCAATCAGCCCCGCTTCGGAGTCGCCCCAGTAGCTGCCGGGGATGACCTCGCCCTCCGGCACCCTCTGCAAGCAGAGCCCCAGCGGTTGCAGCAGCGACAGCAAGGCGCCCTGCGGGAGATCCGCGCAGGGCATTACGGCGGTGGCAGACATCGCCTATTCCACTTTCAGGGTGCCGAAACCGCGACTGCCATCGGGTAGCGAGACCTCTGCGAACAGACCGTTACGGCCGGCGCCCTTGGCCTTGTAGAGCAGGTCATCGGCGCGTCGCACCAGGAGCTTGGCGATGCCGCTGGCGGCCTGTACCGGCTCGGGCGCGCTGATCTCCACAAAGCCGCCAGAGGCCGTGACCACCTGACCGGCGCCCAGCCCCTCGTGGGCGATGCCCAGGCGGGTGATGCCATCGCGCAGAGCCGCCGCCAGCCGGCGCGCATCGGCGGGCTTGGCGTCGCTCCACATGGCGACGAATTCTTCGCCGCCGATGCGCGCGCAGAAATCATGCGGGCGCCGCATCTGCGAGCCCAGCCATTCGCCGATGCGGCGCAGGCAGGCGTCACCAGCAGGGTGGCCGTAGTGGTCGTTGTAGGCTTTGAATTCGTCGATATCGATCAGCATCAGCGCCACATTGCCCCGCTCGCGGGCGGCCGCGCGAATGAGCTGCAGAAGCATGTGGTCGAAGTGCCGGCGGTTGGGCAGGCCGGTGAGCGGGTCGTGCAGCGCCAGCATGGAAAGCTGGCGACGGCGATACCAGTTTTCCCGTGCCGTGCGCTCCAGCAGATAGCCACCGGCCGAAAGCATGAAGAGCATGATGGCCAGCGACAGGCAGTTGTAGAACGACTCGCTGCTGGCGCCAAAGGTCATCAGCTCGGCCGTGCAGGCCCCCACCACAATGGCCAGGGCCCAGGGGAACCAGATGATGAAGCGGATGCGCGCCAGGCTGTAGACCGCCGCGATGGTGATCATCGCGAAGTTGAAGGGCACGGCGTAGCCGTAGTCGGCACCGATGATGCGCTGGGTGAACAGACCGCCGCTGACACAGAGCGCGCCGAAGATGGTGAACGGAACCGCATAGCGCCGCAGGGGCAGCCACCAGCAGCTGAGCGCGGCCAACAGCAGGCCTGGAATCTGCAGGCCGAACTGCAAGCTGCGCGATACGCCGATGAAGCCCTGGGGCGGGTGTAGAAACCAGGCGTCGTAGAGCGGCGTGAGAGCCACGGCCACAACCGACAGGGCCAGCAGGATGAGACGAGACGACAGGCTGCTGGCCTCGTACTCTTCGCGAAAGTTTTGCTCCAGCGGGGCAGCAAACTCCAGCCGGTTGAGCGCGCGGGTCAACGAGGTGTCGGCGCTCAGGCTCCAGCTTTCTGCGGGGCGATGGTCTGGCGGATCCGTTGGCATTTAGGACAGCACGGGCATCAACGCGGCGGGATGGCCGCAAACATTCGAGAACACACTATGGCGAGAGCCGGCAGCAACGAAACCTCCGCGACCTTGTCCGCCACCTTGCGCATCGGTGTGGACCTGGGCGGCACCAAGACCGAGGCGGTGCTGATGGCGCCCGACTCCAGCCTGCTGGCCATCGAGCGGCAGGCCACACCGCATGACGATTATGACGGCCAGATCAGCACTATCGCTGAACTGGTCGCCCGGCTGGAACAGCAGGCCGGGGTACGCCACCTGCCCGTGGGCATTGGTCATCCCGGTGCGGTGCTGCCGGCCACAGGGCTGATCCAGAACGCCAACTCGACCTGCCTGAACGGGCGCCCGCTGAAGGCAGACATCGAGGCGGCGCTGGGCCGTGTGGTGCGCATGGCCAACGATGCGGATTGTCTGGCGGTTTCCGAGGCCGCCGATGGCGCTGCTGCCGGGGCGGCCTGTGTGTTCGCGGTGATTCTCGGCACCGGCGTGGGCGGCGGGCTGGTGATGGACGGCAAGCTCCGGCAGGGGCCCAACGCCATTGCCGGTGAGTGGGGCCACAACGCGCTGCCCTGGCCGCGGGCGGACTGGGGCGAGGTGCCGGGCCCGCTGCACTGGGATGGCCAGTACGGAGTGATCGAGGCGTATCTCTCGGGGCCGGGACTGGCGGCTGATCACCGGCGCCACAGCGGCGAGGCGCTGCGGGGCGAGGCCATCGTGGCGGCGGCGCTGGCGGGTGAGGCCAAGGCGGGGCAATCGCTGGCCCGCTACCAACATCGGCTGGCGCGCGCGCTGGCGTCGGTGATCAATGTGTTGGACCCGGATGTCATTGTTCTAGGAGGGGGCTTGTCGCGGGTGTCTGCACTCTATGACGCGGTACCGGCGTTGTGGTCGCAATGGGTGTTCAGCCAAACCGTGCACACGCGCCTGGTGGCAGCACAGCACGGTGACAGCAGCGGGGTGCGCGGTGCAGCCTGGTTGTGGCCGGCACGCACCTGAGCAGCGTAGTTAGCGGCGCAGCGCCACGCGGCGCTCGATGCCGCCCGGCGGGTCGCGCAGCTCGCGGCGGCGGTCAACGCGTTCGGCGTCGCGCCGCTCGAAGTTGGGCTTGGGCCGGGTGGCCTCCTCGCGACGGGCTTGCTCTTCTGCGGAGAACAGCAGCTTGTAAACGGCAACGGCCATCATCGTCACGGCCAGCAGCAGCAGGGCGAAATCCAGCATCCAGGCATCCATCGCGTACTCCTCAACTCACTCACTCAAGGGCTGAAAAACAGGCTCGCCTGCGCCGGGCAAGCCTGTAGGCGGGGTCGAGTGTAGTCAGCCGCTTCAGGGGTGCGGCCGCGAAGGGATGTTTTCTCTACAGCCCGCGCGGGAGGCTACTGCGTGGCGGCCGAGAGCCGCGCGCTGGTGACAGTGAGCCGATAGATGAGCGTCTGCGTGAAGGTTTTGTAGAAGCGCAGCTGGCTGTCGGTGGCGAGGTTGTCGAGCAGCGAGGCGTTGATCTTCAGCGCCAGCACCTGGCTCGCGGCCACCACCGAGGCGGTGCGCTTCACGTTGCCAATCAGGCCAATCTCGCCAAAGCAGTCGCCCTTGCCGAGCACGTGAATGGGCTTGTCGCCCTTTTTCACAATGGCCTGGCCCATGGCCAGGATGAAGAAGGAGTTGTCCAGCTCGCCTTCTTCGAGAATGAGTTTGCCGGGAGCGAAGGTCTTCAGCTGGCAGGCGGAGAGCACCTCGTCCACCTCGGTTTCGCTGAAGGCGTTGAAGAACGAAAGCCCGCGCAGGGAGTCGCGGTTTTCGCGGCGCGTGGCCTGCACATCGCTCTGCCGCAGGCGCTCGTATTCACGGGCGAGATCGCTGGCGAGATCCTTGCCCGACTGGTAACGCTCGACGGGCTTTTTCGCCAGCAGCTTCGCCACGATGAGTGCGACATCGCGCGGCACATCGGGCCGCTTCTTCTCGATGCTGGGCGCCGGCAGGTTGCGGATGGCCGCAAAGAGGCCCGGCAGATGCGGCGCAAAAAACGGGGTTTCGCCCGTGAGCAGCTGGTACATCACCGCACCCAGCGCATATAGATCAGACGTGAGATCGGAAGAGCA
>CAMTXV010000171.1:0-8574 GCA_947085665.1 uncultured Sinobacteraceae bacterium
CCCCCTTGCGGGGAGGGGTTAGGGGCGGGGGTAGACACCAAGACCGCAGAAGATCGGATCAAACGCCCTAGCGACGCGGGAGCAGGCGCTCTGGCGCCAGTGACAGTGCCACTGGCAACTCGGCCAGCACGGCGTGGTTCTTGCCGTTGCGCTTGGCGCGGTACATCGCCGCATCGGCGGCATTGATGAGGTCGTTGCGCCCGCGCCCGTGGTCGGGGTAGATCGCCACGCCGATGCTCGCGCCGATCCGCACGGAGATGATTCCTTCCGGCATCTCCAGTGCATAGGGTGTGGCCACGCTCTCGCAGATCTTCAAGCCCACCTGCAAAGCGGCACGCTCGTTGGCTACTTCTTCGAGAATCACCGCAAACTCGTCGCCACCCACGCGCGCCACGGTGTCGGTTTTGCGCACGCACTTCGATAGCCGCAAGCCAATCTGGCGCAGCAGCTCATCCCCCACCTGGTGACCGTGGTTATCGTTGACGGGCTTGAAGCCATCGATATCGACATACAGCAGGGCGAAGTTCTCGCGGTGGCGCTCGGCGCGCTCCAGTGCAGTGTCGAGACGGTCGAGCAGCAGAATGCGGTTGGGCAGGCTGGTGAGGGCATCGTGCTGCGCCTGGTGGCGCACCAGCGTCTCGATGCGGCGGCGCTCGGTCACTTCTTCTTCTAGCTTCTTGTTGCGCTCTTCGAGCACGTCGAGCAACTCATGCAGCTGGTGCTTGCTGCGCCAGAGGTCCACGAACACGCGCAGCTTGGCGCTGAGCGCCTGCTCGTTGAGCGGCTTGGACATGTAATCCACCGCGCCAAAGCGGTAGCTCTTCATGCGGGTGAGGTCATCGCCCGAGGCGGTGACGAAGATGATGGGGATCTCGCGGGTCGCCGCATCGGCAGCCAGTGCGGCGGCCACGGCGTGGCCATCCATGCCCGGCATCATCACGTCGAGCAGAATCAGCGCGAAGTCGTGCTCGCGACAGGCCGCCAGCGCCTGCGCGCCGCCCTCGGCCTCGATGATCTGGATGTTCTCCGGCGGCAGCGTGTGGCGCATCAACGCGCGGTTGCTGGCCTGGTCATCGACGATCAGCACCTTGGCCCGCAGCGGCTGCGCAGCACCCGCCGGGCCCTGGGCCTGGCTGGCAACAAGCGGCTGCGGCGTGATCGGCATGGTCCTGACTACCCCTCGGTGGAGGGGTAATGGTTGAACCCCGCAGCGTGACCTGCAAACGGCAGGCCTGAGATCCGCGACGGGGCTTTGACCATGCTGGAACCCAGCGTGTACTGCTTAGAAGCCGATCGAGAGACGCAGGTTGAACACATCGCTATCGCCGAGCTTCTCGTATTCCGGGGTGAACTCCAGGAAGCCGAGCGACACGCGGGCCCCGGCAAAGAAGCGCGCTTCTTCAACGTCCACCTTGCTCAGCGTCGGGAAATCATTGGAGGGATCCACCGCGCCCCAGACGTAACCCACGCCGGCATAGGGGGTGACGAACAGAAAGCCCTTGGAGATCGACACGTCGACGGTCTGGGCGTCGGCCTTGAGGTCGTCTTCGCCCGTGAGTTTGGTGAAGGTGCCGCGCAGCGCGATGGCTGGCGTGGCCACGCCGCCCGGCACCACGGCCCAGCGCAGCTCGCCACCGTAGATCTTCGCGTCGGTGCCGGGCACCTGCGAGTACATCGCGCCCACGTCGATCCCGAAGGGCAGGCCCTTGCGAGCACTCAAGCCCACCATGCCCACTCCTTCGACATCCTCACCCACCAGACGCTGCCAGGCGCTGGAGTCCTGCGTGGCGCTGTAGGAGCCATAGGCGCCGACGCTGAAACCCGTGATGCCGCCGGCCTCCGAGGGACCCAGCGCCTTGTAGCTGGTCACGGCAATCACATCCTTCGACACCGAGGCGAAATCGGCCTGCATGGGGGCGGGGCCAAACTCGAAATCCTGGGCGGTGGCGGCACCAGCGGCGAGGGCAAGGGTGGTGGCAAGGGCAAGACGCATGGGCAGCTCCGGGGGCAGTGGGTTTTGTTGTGACGGGAAGAGTATCAGCGCGGCAACACTTGATTCAGCAGCGGGTTGAACGCCTCCGCGATCTCGTCGAGACGGCCATGAAAGAAATGTCCGGCACCATCGACCGTGGTGAGCGTGGGCGGCGGCTGGTACTGGGCCAGCACGGCGGTGCTGTCGGCGTAGGCCACCACCTCGTCGTCTTTTGAGTGGATGACCGCCCAGGGGCAACCGGGTACCGCCGGTGGGCCGTCGGCATCGGCATAAATGGCGCGCGTGGCCGAAAACGGCGGCGCGACACTCATCAGGCCCACGGCCTGCGCCGCTGCGGCCGCTTTGAGCGACACAAAGGCGCCGAAGGAAAAACCCGCCATCACCAGCGGTGCCTCGTGCCCGAGCACGGTGCTGACGGCGGCACGCCATTGCGTGGCCAGCCAGAGGGTGTCGTCGGTTTCGCCACGGCCGTCATCGTGCAAGCCGGCGCTTTTGCCAACGCCGCGAAAGTTGAAGCGCAGTGTGGCCAGCCCCGCCTTGCCGGCAGTGGAGGCCAGCGTGTAGACCACCTTGTTGCTCATGGCCCCGCCATAGAGAGGATGCGGATGGCAGATGACGCAGGCGCCGCGCAGTGGTTCACGCGGCATCGCCAGCAGTACTTCGATGTGACCTTGAGGGCCCCGCACGGTGCCCGTCCAGCTCATGCCGGCTGCAGGGGGCGTGAGCACGGGGGCAGCAGAGGGCGAGTCGGTCATGGCGTGCAGGGGCATCGGGTGCGCGCGGCTGAACGATCCATGCCGCTGGTGTGCGCATTTTCGCCGTTTTGACAGACGACGGCGGAGCGGCCGCAGCGGCTTGCCAGTTGCGCGGTGGCAACTCTATAGTCCCCTGCGCTCGCAGCTCCGAAAGCACTCCGGGTCTGCGAATACAAAAATCCAAAGGTTAGGAGACCTTATGCGGAAGACCGCACTCAGCATTGCCCTGTCGCTCACCTGTGTCGGTCTCGCCAGCGCTTGGAGCACCAGCAACGACGCACCAGAAGCGCGCGCTTTTGCGGCCCTGAGCTTCGGTGAGTCTGCACGCAGCAACAGCGCCAACCAGTTTTTCTACGGCATGCGCCTCGATCAGAGCTACCAGAGCCGCCTTGAGGGTCGTCCTGCGCTGGCACAGCTGCACTTCGATCGCCACGGCTTCAACGAAGCGCGCGTCAACGGCATGCCCTTCGCCTACACCGTGCGCCTGGCCCAGACCGAGGGCGGCGAAGGCGGCGAGCCCGGCACCTTCAGCAACTTCACCATCGTCGACTGGACCCTGCTGGCCGTCGGCGCAGTGGCCATCGGCTACGGCATTTCCGAAGTGGTCGACCAGGAAGACACGCCCGATCCTTCCGGCGGCGGCACCACCACGGGTGGTGCGACCACCGGGGGCGACACGACCGGCGGCGGCACCACCGGCACGCCGCTGGGTGGTTTGCTGGGTGGTGGCACCACGGGCACCCCCACTGGCGGCACCACGACGGGCGGCACGCCCACCGGAGGCCTGCTCGGCGGTCTGCTCGGCACCTTCCGCACCACCACGCAGGGTGGTCTGGCTGAAACCCGCAACAGTGCCGAGTACCAGGAATGGCTGGATGGCGGCACCGGGCAGATGGGCGACCTCAGCGCCCGCTGAAGCCAAGCCCCGCAGTGCCCGCAAAAGGGGAGCCGCCAGGCTCCCCTTTTGCTTTGCCGCAGCTGCCCGGCATCATGCCGCCGACTTCTTGATCCTCCTCCCGCATGAACCGTTCAACCCTGCCCTGGCTTGCTGCCACCCGCCCCGCACTGGCGGCAGTGTTCGGCATCGACCTGCGCACCTTGGCGCTGTTTCGCGCCGTGCTCGCCACCGTGCTGCTGGTCGACCTGTTGCGCCACTTTGGCGATCTCAACGGCCTTTACACCGACTTCGGCGTGATGCCCCGCGCCTGGCTGGTGCAGTTCGATAGTTCCTGGCGACTGTCGCTGTACCTGCTCAACGGCAGCGCGCTGGTCACGGGGGCGCTACTCGCGGTGCAATGCGCCGCTGCGGCCGCCCTGCTGCTGGGCTGGCGCACCCGGCTTGCAACACTCGTGAGTTTTTTCATGTGGGGCTGGCTCTGCAACCGCAACCCCATGGTGTTGATCGGTGGTGATCTCTTGATGGCCTGCCTGCTGTTCTGGGCCTGTTTCCTGCCGCTGGCCGCGCGCTGGAGTCTCGATGCCGCGCTATCAACCACCGCCCCGCCGCGCGAGCCGCAGCATCTGTCCTGGGCCAGTGCAGGGCTTTTGTTACAGGTGATGTCGGTGTACTTCTTCAGCGCCTTTCTCAAGAGCGGCGTGGAGTGGCTGCCCAATCACACCGCCGTGTATTACGCGTTGAGCCTCGACCGCTACGCCACGCCATTGGGCCAATGGCTGTTGCAGTTTCCCACCCTGCTGGAATGGCTTACCGCCTATGTGTGGTGGCTGGAACTGATCGGCCCGGTGGTGATTCTGCTGGCCCCGCTGCTGGGCCTGAAGCTGGGTCGGCCACTTCGCTTCGTGTTGCTGCTGGCCTTTGTCACCCTGCATCTCGGCTTTTTCCTTTGCCTTGAACTCGGGCACTTCCCCTTCGTGAGTTTCAGCTCGCTCACGGTGTTTCTCGGCGGCTGGTTTTGGGACTGGCGCGCGCAACAGCCCAGGGCGCAGTCGGCCACCGTCCTCTACTACGACCAGGACTGCGGCTTCTGCCGCCGCACCACGCAGGTGATCCGCACCATGCTGGCCTTGCAGAACGCACGCATTGAACCTGCCCAGCCGCATGCCCGGGCGCGCGCACTGCTGGAGGCGCATTGGTCCTGGGTGGTCATCGACCACGAAGACCGCGCCCACCTGAAGTGGGATGCCTTTGTGGCCCTCGTGCGTGTCTCGCCCCTGTTCGGCTGGCTGCACCCGCTGCTGGCCTGGAAGCTGTTCAAGCCCGTGGGCGATGCGGCGTACGACTTCGTGGGCCGCCACCGTGGCGGCGTGGCCCGTGCCACGCAGGGGCTGCTGGCCGAGCGCGCGGTGCGTTTCGAGCTGGGCGCTGGCTGGCAGCGGGTGGCCTCGGCCTTTGTGATCATGGTCGCGGCCTGGAATCTCGCCAGCATCCGTGCCCTGCCGCAGGGCGTGCAAGGGCTGCTGGTACCCACCTTCCAGATGCTGCGCATCGACCAGCTCTGGAACATGTTCGCGCCCTACCCGCTGAAGGAAGACGGCTGGATGGTGGTGGAAGGACAGCTCGCCAATGGCGCAACCATCAATGTGCTCAAGCCCTCGCAGCCGGTGCAGTTCGAGAAGCCCTACCAGCTCTCGCAGACCCACGAGAACCTGCGCTGGCACACCTACCTCGGCCGGCTGGCCGAGCGCGAATTCGCCAGCAACCGGCTGTGGTTTGCGAAGTATCTCTGCCGCAGCTGGAACGCCGACAAGCTCAGCGAGAACCGCGAACAGCGGCTGATGCAGTTCAAGATCCACTACGTCATCGAACGCACGCCGCTGCCAGGGCAGGCCACCGCCACCGAGCGGCAGGTGCTGTGGAACCACGAATGCTTTGCCAGCAGCGGCGCTGGGGACAAGGGAGCCACACCTTGATCGATATCGGCGCCAATCTGGCGCACGAAAGCTTTGCCATCGACTACGCGCAGGTGCTCGAACGCGCCTGGGCAGCGGGCGTGAGCCACATTGTGCTCACGGGCTCCTGCCGCAGCTCCAATCAAACGGTGGCGGCGCTCGCTGCGGAAGACCCCGCACGCTTAAGCTGCACCGCCGGCGTGCACCCGCACCATGCCGCCGACTGGACCGATGATGACGCGGCACTCATCCGCAAGCTGGCTGCGCTGCCGCAGCTGGTGAGCCTGGGCGAATGCGGACTCGACTACCACCGGGATCTCTCGCCCCGCGACGTGCAGCGCCGCGTGTTCATCGCCCAACTGGAACTCGCCATCGAGCTGAAAAAGCCGGTGTTTCTGCACCAGCGCGGCGCGCATGAAGACTTTCACGCCATTCTGAGCGAGCACCGTGCGGCCTTGGCAGCCGCCTGCGTGCATTGCTTCACCGATACGCTGGAAGCGATGCAGGCCTATGCCGCACTCGACTGCTACATCGGCATCACCGGCTGGGTCTGCGACCCCAAGCGCGGCGCGCCGCTGCGTGCGGTGGCGCCGCATATTCCGGCTGCACGCCTGCTGATTGAAACCGATGCGCCGTACCTGCTGCCGCACAACGTGCCGCGCGGCCAGCGGCCTTCGAGCCTGCACAGCGACAAGCCCGGCATCGATGGCCGCCGCAATGAACCCGCCTACCTACCCTGGGTGGCCAAGGCGCTGGCCGAGCTGCGGGGCGTGAGTGCTGAGCAGCTGGTGGCCGAAACCACCACCAACGCGCAGCGATTTTTTAATCTGGCCTCGGCATAATTTCGACCATGCTGAAACCCAAAATCACCGTTGGCACCGCCATGCCCGCCCCGCCCCGCATCAAACTCACCGTGCTGCTCGAAGGCGGCGGTGGGGAATCGCTGTTCACCGAGGCCGATGGCGCGCTGCACCGCCAGCTGCGCGAGGCCCTCGCGGGCGGCCTGCCGCCAGGCACGCTGCTGGACCTGCCGATTCGCCCGGATGTCGTGCTCACCGTGCCGGCCAGCCGCATGATCGGCATGCTGGTGGAACCCGAGCACGCGACCTCCATCGTGCAGACCACCGCCCTGCCAGCAGCAACCCCGGTGGTGGAAGCCCCTGTCGGCGTACCCGCACCCGGTGAGCCCAACGGCGTGCGCGCGGTGTTCTGCGCCCAGGTGCCCGATGTGCTCAGCCCTGATGAACACGCCCAGCTGCTGAGCATGGTGGAGCGCACCGAAGCGAGCTTTGTGGGCACTACCACCTCCACAGCGCGCGGCAACTACCGCGAGTCTTCGGTGCTCTACCACTTCGCGCCGTTCGACGAAATGCTGCGCAACAAGGTGCGCCAACTCATGCCGGCGGTGTGCGAGGCGCTGAAGATTCCGCTGTGCAACGGCAACATCGAAGCCCAGCTCACCAGCCACAACGACAATAATTTCTACAAGGTGCACAACGACAACGGCTCGGCCGATACGGCGCACCGCGTGCTCACCTTCGTCTACTACTTTCACCGCCAGCCCAAGGGCTTCTCGGGCGGCGAGCTGCGTGTGTACGACCACAAGGTGCACAACGGCTATCACTACGCCGCCGACACCTACCGCACGGTGGAGCCCACCGATAACAGCATCGTGTTCTTCGCCTCCGAGGAGATGCACGAGGTCAGGCCCGTGGTGTGCGAAAGCCGTGCCTTCATGGATAGCCGCTTCACCATCAACGGCTGGATCGCGAGATAGTTGGTTCGACACCCACAAAAAAGCCCCGCACTGGCGGGGCTTTTTTGTTGCAGCAACTAGTTCTTTGGCGGAATGCGCAGCACCTGGCCGGGAAAGATTTTGTCCGGGTGCTTCAGCATTGGCTTGTTGGCCTCGAAGATGGCGTTGTAGGCGTTGGCATCGCCGTAGTGCTGCTTGGCGATCTTGCTCAGGGTGTCGCCCTTGGCCACGGTGTAGAACACCGAAGTGGGTGCCACCTCGGGCTCTGCCGGCGCCGCCGCAACGGCCTCGGCCACAGTGGTGGGCACTGGGGCAACGTTCACAGGCGCCGGCGGAGTGCCGAGACGAATGTGGTCGTTGACCTTGCCCACGCCATCGAGATTGCCGATGGCGAGGATGAGCTTCTCCTTCACCGCCAGGTCCGGCACATAGCCGAACACATCGACCGTTTCCCGGTCTTCGCTCACCGACAGCAGGAGCTTTTCCACCGGCAGGCCCAGGGCCTTCACATGCGCATTGAGGCTGGCGGAGTCGATCTTGCCGCCGCTGATCTTCTCGCCGATTGATTTCACAAAGCTAAACAAACCCATGGGTACTCCTGTTGGTGGTGGACTCCGTACTAGGAATAACAGAGCCCGGCGTCGCCTGGATGAACGCTAGTCCGTCACTGCACCGCGGCTGGCACTGCTCACCAGCTTGGCGAACTTGGCCAGCACGCCGCGCGGATACTTCGCCGCCGGCTGCACCCATTGCGCGCGCCGCGCCGCAATGGTGGCGTCGTCGACATTGAGCTGGATCAACTGCTGCTTGGCATCGATGGTGATCGAGTCGCCCTCGTTCACCAGACCGATCACGCCGCCCACAAAGGCCTCGGGCGAGACATGCCCCACCACCATGCCCCAGGTGCCGCCGCTGAAGCGGCCATCGGTGATCAGGCCCACGGTTTCGCCAAAGCCCTTGCCGATGAGCGCTGCCGTGGGAGCCAGCATCTCGCGCATGCCGGGGCCGCCTTTCGGCCCTTCGTAGCGAATCACCACCACGTCGCCGTGGTTGATCTGGTCAGCCATGATCGCCGCCATCGCCTCGTCTTCGCTGTTGTAGACGCGCGCCGGGCCGGTGATGACGGGGTTCTTCAAGCCGGTGATTTTCGCCACGCAACCCTCGGGCGAGAGATTGCCCTTGAGCACCGCGAGATGGCCCTGTGCATACAGCGGCTTGTC
>CAMTXV010000172.1:0-8992 GCA_947085665.1 uncultured Sinobacteraceae bacterium
CCGCAGCGTAGGCCTTCACTTTGTCGAGCAGGGCGTTGCCGTTCTTGAGCGCGGCTTCATCCACATTGGCGATGTAGAGCGCGGGCTTGGCGGTGATCAGCATCATGTCGCGGATCAGCAGCTTTTCATCGGCAGTGAGCGCGAGCGCGCGCACGGCCCTGGCCTCGTTCAAGTGCGCCTGCACCTTTACCAGCAGCTCCTGCTTCACGGCCGCTTCCTTGTTGCCGGCGCGCACCAGCTTGGCGTTGCGGTCGATGGCCTTGGTGACGCTGTCGAGGTCGGCCAGGGCCAGCTCGGTGTTGATCACTTCGATGTCGCGGATGGGGTCCACGCTGTTGGCGACATGGATGATGTCGTCGTTGATAAAGCAGCGGGTGACGTGGGCGATCGCATCGGTTTCGCGGATGTGCGCGAGAAACTGGTTGCCCAGGCCCTCACCCTTGCTGGCACCCGCTACGAGGCCGGCGATGTCGACGAACTCCACCGTGGCCGCCACCATCTTCTGGGGCTTCACGATTTCTGCGAGGGCCGCCATGCGCAGGTCCGGCACCGGCACGATGCCGGTGTTGGGGTCGATGGTGCAGAAGGGGTAGTTCTCGGCCGCCGCGTTCTGCGCGTTGGTGAGCGCGTTGAAGAGGGTGGATTTGCCGACGTTGGGTAAGCCCACGATGCCGCACTTGATGCCCATGTTGATTCCTTAACTCGTGTGTAGTTGTTGCATGGCCTTCTCCCAGGTCTGGGCGAGCCAGGTGGGCAGGGCGTTCACCGCATTGTCGATGCCGGTGCGGATCAGTTGCTCGTCGGCCTTTGAGGGCCGTGCAAGCACATAGTTGAGCACCAGATTCTTGTCACCCGGATGACCAATGCCAACGCGCAGGCGCCGGTAGCCATCACCCAGGGGTTTGTGAATATCACGCAGGCCATTGTGGCCGCCGTGACCGCCGCCGAGCTTGAAGCGCATCTGGCCGGCGGGCATGTCGAGTTCGTCGTGGGCCACCAGCACCGCCTCGGGGGCGATCTTGTAGAAGCTGCTCATGGCCTGCACGGCCTGGCCAGAGCGATTCATGAAAGTGGTGGGTTTCAGCAGCAGCACGTCCACCCCCTCAATTTTCACCCGCGCCGTCTCGCCAAAAAACTTGCTGTCGATCTTCCACGCCCCCTTGAAGCGCTCGACCACGGCATCGGCAAACCAGAAGCCCGCGTTGTGGCGGGTCTGGGCGTAGTCGGCGCCGGGGTTGCCGAGGCCGGCAATGAGAATGGGAGTGGTGATGGGCATGACTGAAACTTAAAACCCCATCCGGCTCTCTCGAATCGGATGGGGTTGTGGCTGAAGCGGGCGGCGCGGCGCGCGCGCGGTGAAGCAGCGCGCGGGCCTCGCGTCGTTACTTCTTCTTCGCAGGGGCCTTGGCGGCCGGTGCGGCAGGAGCCGCCTTGCCACCCTTGGCAGCCGCAGCAGCAGCCTTGGGGTCCACCTTCTGGTTGGCGGCGGGCACATCGGCTGCGGCCGGTGCGTCGGCGGCTTCTTCAGCCACCACGATCACGTGGCAGGAGGCAACGGCCGGATCTTCACCGCGGATCGAGGCCACCGACTTCACGCCTTCGGGGAGGGTGAGCTGTGCGACGTGGATGGTGTCGCCGAGCTTCATGGCCGACACGTTCACTTCGATGAACTCGGGCAGGTCCTTGGGCAGGCACTCCACTTCGATATCGTTCAGCAGGTGCTCCAGCATGCCGCCTTCGGTCTTCACGCCGGGGGCCACATCGCTGCCCACATAGTGCAGGGGCACGTTACGACGCAGCAGCTTGTCAGCCACGATGCGGTAGAGGTCGAGGTGCAGGATGTCGTCGTTGCGCAGCGGGTGGCGCTGCAGGTCCTTCAGCACAACCTGCTGTTCCTTGCCGTCGATGCTCAGCTTCAAGATCGCGCTGTAGAACGCTTCGGTCTTGAGGTGGTTCTTCAGATCGTTGGCGCCGATCGAGAGGGCCAGGGCAGCATCGCTGCCACCGTAAAGAACTGCGGGAACCTTGCCTTCACGACGCAGGCGGCGGCTCGCACCCTTGCCTTGATCGTTACGGGCTTCGGCATTGACGACGAAGTTGTGCTTCATAGGGGAAACTCCAGAAAAGTGGTGAAACTTTCACCCGCGACCAGGCGAAAGGGCGCGAAGTTTAGGCGTTTCCACCTCTGGATGCCAGCGACGCCGCGAGGCCGCGGCATTGCTGCCGATCAGTCGTCGTAGAGCGAGCTGACCGATTCCTCGGCCGAGACGCGACGGATGGTTTCGGCCAGCAGCGCACCGATGGAGAGCTGGCGAATCTTGGGGCAGGCGGCGGCATCGGGTGCGAGCGGAATGGTGTCGGTCACCACCAGCGCATCAAGGCTGGAATTGGTGATGTTGGCCACCGCGTTGCCCGAGAGCACGGCGTGGGTCACATAGGCCACCACCTTCACGGCACCGGCTTCCTTCAGTGCATCGGCAGCCTTGCCCAGCGTGCCGGCGGTGTCGACGAGGTCATCGATCATCACGCAGCACTTGCCGCGCACGTCGCCGATGATGTTCATCACCTTCGACTCGTTCGGGCGCGGGCGGCGCTTGTCGATGATGGCGAGGTCGGCATCGTCGAGGCGCTTGGCCAGCGCACGGGCGCGCACCACGCCGCCAACGTCGGGGCTCACCACGATGAGGTTCTGGTAGTTCTGGCGCCAGATGTCACCGAGCAGAATCGGCGAGGCGTAGAGGTTGTCGACCGCGACGTCGAAGACGCCCTGGATCTGCTCGGCGTGCAGGTCGACCGTGATCACGCGGTCCGCACCGGAGGCCACCACCATGTCGGCAACGACCTTGGCGGAAATGGGCACGCGGGCGGAGCGAATGCGGCGATCCTGCCGCGAGTAGCCGAAGTAGGGCACCACGGCGGTGATGCGGCGGGCGGAGGAGCGCTCCAGTGCGTCCAGCATCATGCATAGCTCCATGATGTGGTCGTTGGTGGGCGCACAGGTGGGCTGAATCACGAAGACGTCGCTGCCGCGCACGTTTTCGAGCAGCTCCACATGCACCTCGCCATCAGAAAACTTGCTGACGGTCGCCTGACCCAGCGGCATCTTCAGGTAGTTGGCGATATCCAGTGCCAGCTTGCGATTGGCATTGCCAGAGAAAAGCATCAACTGGTGATCGGCCATGCAATGGAGTCCTGGCGGCAGCGCGGGGGAAAGATTGAATGGTTGGGGTGGATGGATTCGAACCACCGGTAGGCTGGATCAAAACCAGCTGCCTTACCACTTGGCTACACCCCACCAGATTGCGGCGCGATTATCGGTGCGAGCCCCTGCCGGGGCAAGGAAAAGTTGCGATCTGTCGTTATCTCTGCCGCAGAAGGGGCGATTGGTTCAGCCCCCGCGCCACAAAGCCCTGCCAGGCACTGGGCAGGCCAGCGAGGGCGGCGCGGGCGGCGCGCTCATCGGCAAAGGCTGCAAACACCGCCCCCCCCGTGCCCGACATGCGTGCGGGCGCAGCGCGAGATAACCAGTCCAGCGCGGCCGCCACTGCCGGATAGCGCGCGCAGGTCACGGGCGCGCAGTCATTGCTGCCCGCGCCATTGAAATAGTCTTCGAGTGTGATCGGCGGGTGATTGCGCAGCAGTTCAGGCGCCGAAAAGATCTCCGCCGTCGGTACCTGGGCATCCGGGGCAATCACGGCGTACCAGGGCTCGGGCAGGGTGACAGGCGCGAGCACTTCGCCCACGCCCTCCGCCCAGGCCGCCACACCGCGCACGAACACGGGGACGTCGGCGCCCAGCTTCAGGCCGATGGCGGCGAGCTGCTCGGTATCGAGTTGCAGCGCCCAGAGCCGGTTGAGCGCGACCAGCACGGTGGCGGCATCCGACGAGCCGCCGCCCAGCCCCGCACCCATGGGGATGCGCTTGAGCACGCGGATGTCCGCACCCTGCCGGGTGCCGCTGGCCGACTGCAAAGCGCGGGCGGCGCGCACCACGAGGTCATCCTCCGCAGCAACGCCCGCTGCGCCCTCGGGCCGGGTGATCTGCCCATCGTCACGCACCACAAAACTCAGTTCGTCGCAGAAATCAACGAACTGGAACACCGTCTGCAGCAGGTGGTAGCCGTCGGCCCGCCGCCCGGTGACGTGCAGAAAGAGGTTGAGCTTGGCGGGGGCCGGCCAGCAGTCGATGCCTTCCATGACCTGACCGCTCATGGCGTGAGGGTGATCTGCTCGAAGATCACTGTGGCGCTCCAGTCCCCCTGGCTGGCTTCGATGCGACCCGGTGTGGCCAGCGGGGTTTCCTCGCGGTAGTCGCTATAGCGCAGGCGCCAGCCACGCTGCTGCATTTCGGTGGGACGGCCCAGGGCGTCCAGCAGGGCAGAAGGGGCTTCGTCGCCCGGCGCCGGAATGCCCAGCGCCCACCAGCGCAGTGCATCCAGCGGCAAGAGCCAGCCGGTGCTCTGCTGCAACACGCGTTGGGGCTCGGTGGTGTCGAGGTCCATGTCCTTGTTTTTGATCTTTACCCGCGCTGGCACGCCTTCGATGAGTGTGGCACCCGCACCAAAGGGGCCAGCAATGCGCAGGCGGAACTGCTCGCCCTGCTGCTGCCAGCGTAGCCCTCCGGAAAGCCCTCCGCCCTTGATGGCGATGCGGCCGTTGGTTTCAAAGCCGCTGACCGCACCCAGCTGCTGCTGGCGTTGCAACCAGCCGGCATTGGCGGCGTTGGCATCAATGGCTGTGGGAGCACGCCAGCTGACGCAGCCCTGCAGCGTTGCGCCGAGCAGCGCCAGAAGCAGCAGGGCAACCGGGCGAAGTGCAGCAGCGTGCACCGGCATCAGGGCGTGTTGAGCAGCCGTTGCACGGTGTCGCGCAGCACGCGGTGGTCGCTGCCCTCGCGGGCGCTGGCGGCTTCCAGCAGGGCGCGGGCCTTGTCGCGCTCGCCCAGGGTCCACAGCACTTCCCCCAGATGCGCCGCCACTTCAGCGTCCGGGAACACGCCATAGGCTTTTTCCAGCAGCGGCAGGGCCTCGGCGGGCTTGCCCTGCTTGAAACGCACCCAGCCCAGCGAGTCGAGGATGGCGGGGTCGTTGGGTTCCAGCTCGTAGGCGCGGCCGATGAGCTTCGCGGCTTCATCAAAGCGCGTGCTGTGCAGAGTGAGCATGTAGCCCAGCGCATTCAGCGCGCGCGCGTCGTTGGCGTTGATGGCAATGATGCGGCGCAGATCGGCCTCGGCCAGCTCGAAGCGATTCATGCGCTCGTGCAGCAATGAGCGGGCGTAGAGCAGTTCCAGCTCGTCCGGCTGCTGCTTGAGCGCGGTGTCGTACAGACTCAGGGCTTCGATCAGATCGCCGTTCTGGGTCAGCAGCTCGCCTTCAGTGGCGATGAGGCGGTTTTGCAGCGGCGGATATTGCTCGCGCAGCGTGGTGAGCAGTTCGCGCGCCTCCGGCATGCGTTGCAGCTGGGCCAGCACGCGGGCGCGGCGGATGTAGCTTTCCAGCACTTGCGAGCCGCTGGTGACCTTCTCGTACCAGTTCAGCGCCGTGCCGGGCTGGCGGTTCAGCTCGGCAATGCGGCCCAGGTAGTAGGCGGCATCGCCCTTGCGATCCGGGTTGTCGAGCAGGGGCGTGAAATGCGGCTCGGCCTCTGCCGGCAGGCGCTCGTCGAGCAGCAGCAGGCCGAGGGCAAGGTGAGCGTCGGCATTGCCGGCGTCGCTCTTCAGCACCAGCTTGATCTGCTCCTTGGCAGCCGGACGCTGTTCGGCATCGATCAGCAGCTTGGCGTAGCCCAGGCGCAAGTCATTGCTCTGCTTGCCCTGCAACAGCGGGGCAATGGCCTGGTCGGCTGCCGCCACATCGCCGCGCTTCACCAGCGCCGCCACCAGCAACAGCGTGGACTCCCGCTCAGCCGGCGCCAGGCGCAGGGCCTCGCGGGCCGCCTTTTCGGTGGTGGCGAGGTCTTCGTAGCGGAAGGCCAGCAGTGACAGCGCCCGCTGTGCCGCAGCCGATGTGGGACGCTCAGTGACCAGGCTGCGCATCAGCGCCATGGCGGGCTGAGCGGTGGTTTTGTCCTGCGAGAGCACCAGCGCCACATGGCGCAGACCTTCGTCCTCGCCACCGGGGTGACCCTTGATCATGGCGTCGGCCTGCAGCTTGGCCTCGGCCGTGTTGCCGTTCTTGAGCGAAATCTGGGTGATGACCTCGCGCGCATCCATGGCGGTGCTGTCGAGCGCCAGCCACTGCTGCGCGGCCTTCAGGGCCAGATCATCCCGCTTGGCGCCCACCGCAAAGGCAGTGGCGCGAGCCGCCAAATTGGCGTCGGGGGCAAAGGCCAGCGCTTTCAAAAACTCCTCGGCGGCGGCCTCAGGCAGCTGTCGGCCGGCGGCCATCTCACCCGCCAGCACATGAAACTGTGCCTGCGCCTGAGGCGACAGCGGCTTGACGATGGCGGTGCTTTTCTCCACCCGGGCAAAAGCCGGCGCGGGCATCAGCGCAAAACCAGCAAGACCCGCCGCGCAGAACAGGGCGGCGTGGAGGGGAGCGGAACGAGGTTCGAGCACAGGAGGTGACCAGCGAACGAGTGAGCCAGCGGCCAAGCGCCGAAAGCCTGCGCATATTACTGCCATAGCCTTCGCGCGGCTTGTTGGTGGAGGGCTGAATCGTTGAAAATACGGCCCGTTTCGAGGTAGCCGATGGCCGTCATCACTCTGGGCTTGAGCCACCACACCGCGCCGGTCGAGGCACGCGGGCGGCTCGCCTTCACCGACGCAGAACTGCCTGCCGCCCTCGTGCGGCTCAAGGGCTTGGTCGGTGTGCACGAGGCGGCCATCCTTTCCACCTGCAACCGCACTGAGATCGTCACCGTCACCGATCCCGAGAACGAGGGCCGTCTGCGCGACTGGTGGCGCCGGGAACGGGAAGTGGACCTGGCCCTGGTCGAACAGCACAGCTTTGTGCACCGCGACCACTCCGCCGTGCTGCATGCGCTGCGGGTGGCCGCAGGGCTCGACTCCCTGGTGGTGGGCGAGCCGCAGATTCTCGGCCAGATGAAACAGGCCTATGCCACGGCCCAGACCGAGAAGACCCTGGGCCCGGTGCTGACGCGGCTCTTCCAGCACAGCTTTGCAGTGGCGAAGAAGGTGCGGACCGATACCGAGATTGGCGCCCACCCGGTGAGTGCCGCCTATGCGGCGGTGCAGATCGCCAAGCGTATCTTCAGCGACTTCTCCCGCCAGACCGCCCTGCTGATTGGTGCTGGCGAGACCATCCGCCTGTTTGCACGCCACCTCAGAGGCCAGGGCATCGGCCGCTTGATTGTCGCCAACCGCTCGCTGGAAAACGCCGAAAAGCTGGCCCGCGAGCTGGGGGCTTTTGCCATCACGCTCGACGATCTGCCGGGGCATCTTGCCGAGGCCGATCTGGTGGTGTCGTCTACCGCTGCGCGCGGGCACATCGTCAGCCGCACGCTCATGGAAGCGGCGCTGGCCAAGCGTCGCCGCAAGCCGGTATTTCTCATCGATCTCGCGGTGCCGGCGGATCTCGACCCGAAGATCCGCGAGCTGTCGGACTGCTACCTCTACACGGTGGACGACCTGCGCTCGGTCATCACCGAAAACCTCAAGGCCCGCGGTGTCGCCGCCGAGCAGGCCGAGGCCATGCTGGTGGACCACGCCAGCGAGTTTGGCCGCTGGATGGAATCGCGCGATGCCGCGCCCACCATCCGCGCCCTGCGCCAGCAGGCGCGCAGCTACCGCGACGAGGTGCTGGACAAAGCCCGCAGCAAGCTTAGAGGCGGTGAGTCGGTCGAGACGGTGATGCAGTTTGTGGCCGACACCCTCGCCAACAAATTGCTGCATGCGCCCTCGGCCGCGCTGAAGCGCGCCGACTCCGTGGAGCAGGCCCTGCTGCTCAATGCCGCGCAGACACTGTTCGACCTGCCAGACGAAAAGGACAACTAGCCCCTCCCTCTGCCACCGCGAAAGGGCAGGGGGAAGACGCTGTTGTGGCCGCAAGGGCCAGCGCCTGATCTCCCAAGAGCCTTTCCACAGCGGCAGAAGGGACAATAAGACCCCATGAAAGACTCCCTGCTCCAAAAACTGGCCCAGATGGCCGAACGCCGCCAGGAAATCGAACGCGACCTGGGCGAGCCGCACGTGGCCGCCAATCAGGACATGTTCCGGCGACTCTCGCAGGAATACGCGCAGCTCGGGCCACTGGCCGAGGCCTACACCGCGCACCGGGCCGCGCGCGAAGAGCGCGATGGCCTGCTGGCCATGCGCAATGAAACCGACCGTGAGTTGCGCGAGATGGCCGACGCCGAGTTGCCCACGGTGGAAGCGCGCATTGCTGAGCTGGAGAAAACGCTGCAAGGCTATCTGGTGCCGCGCGATCCGCTTGATGGCAACAATGTGTTTCTCGAAATCCGCGCCGGCACGGGCGGCGACGAGGCGGCGATCTTCGCGGGCGATCTGTTCCGCATGTATTCCCGCTACGCTGAAACGCGCGGCTGGGCCATTGAAGTGCTGCGCCAGAACGAGGGCGAACACGGCGGCTACCGCGAGGTCATCAGCCGCATTGTGGGTTTTGGTGCGTTCTCCCAGCTCAAGTTCGAAAGCGGCGCCCACCGCGTGCAGCGCGTGCCCGAAACCGAGGCCCAGGGGCGTATCCACACCAGTGCGGCCACCGTGGCGGTGCTGCCGGAGGTGGAAGAAAAGCAGGTGGAGATCAACCCGGCCGACCTGAAAGTGGACACCTTCAAGGCCTCGGGCGCGGGTGGTCAGCACGTGAACAAGACTGAGTCGGCCATCCGCATCACTCACGTGCCCACCGGCGTGATCGTGGAATGCGACGACGAGCGCAGCCAGCACAAGAACCGCGCCAAGGCCATGACGCTGCTCGCCAGCCACCTGATCGATGCCCAGCGCCAGAAGGCAGCCGCGGAGCAAGCGGCAAGCCGCAAGAAGATGGTGGGCTCGGGCGACCGCAGCGAGCGCATCC
>CAMTXV010000173.1:0-6985 GCA_947085665.1 uncultured Sinobacteraceae bacterium
GTGCTTTCGGAGGGAAGTACTCTATCCAGCTGAGCTATGGGCGCGTGCCTGCAGTTTACGCGAATTGAGCCCGAGCCCGTGAGCGAATCCGAACTCTTTCCTGAAGTCAGTGCACCACCGGAAGCTCTGGGCCCGGTGCTGGCGCGCGTCAACGGCCATGCGCTCGACAAGCTGCCGGATGACCTCTACATCCCGCCCGATGCGCTCTCGGTCATTCTCGAAGCCTTCGAGGGTCCGCTGGACCTTCTGCTGTATCTCATCCGCCGCCAGAACCTCGACATCCTCGATATTCCGGTGCACACCATCACCAAGCAGTACGTCAGCTACATCGAGCTGATGACCGATCTGCGGCTGGAGCTGGCCGCCGAGTACTTGGTGATGGCTGCGCTGCTGGCCGAGATCAAGAGCCGCATCCTCTTGCCCAAGCCCGTGCTCGAAGACGCCTCGGTGGAAGACCCGCGCATGGAGCTGGTGCGCCGCCTGCAGGAATACGAGCGCTTCAAGGTGGCCGCCGAGCACATCGACCAGCTGCCCCGCATGGGCCGCGAGCTGCACATGGCCTCGGCCAAGCCTGAGGTGATCAAAACCGAACACCCCTTGCCGGTGCCGGGCCTGCGCGAGCTGCTGCTGGCCTTCCGCGATGTGATGCAGCGCGCCCAGCTGTTCACCAAGCACCAGATTGCCCGCGAGCCGCTGAGCGTGCGCGAGCGCATGAGCCGCGTGCTGGAACAGGTGAGCACGGGGCCGAAGGATTTCATGGCGCTGGTGGATCTCAGCGAAGGCAAGGGCGGTGTCATCGTGGTGCTGCTCGCCGTGCTGGAACTCACCAAGCTGGCGCTGATTGATCTCGTGCAGGACGGTCCCTTCGCCGACATCCTGCTCGACAAGGCCAAGCCGCGCGACGCGCATGCCGATACGGAGCTGAGCTATGACTGACCCCAAGGACACCGCAGCGGCAGAGCCCATCGAGGCCGCCGACGACGCACAGACCAACGCCGAGCTGTCGCACCCCGCACCTGCCACGCTGGACTACGAGCATCTGTCTCGCGTGGTGGAAGCGCTGCTGCTGGCGGCTGACCAGCCCATTGCCATCGAGCAGCTGGTCAAGCTCGTCGCGGTGGACTTCCCGGTGGCCAAACGCGACCTGCGCCTGGCGCTGGAAACCCTGGATCAGCGTCTGCAACACAGCGCCTCCGAGCTGGTGGAAGTGGCCAGTGGCTGGCGCATCCAGGTGCGGGCGGCCTATGGCGATATCGTGGCCCGGCTGTGGCAGGAGAAACCGCCGCGCCTCACCCGCGCGCTGCTCGAAACCCTCGCCCTCATTTGCTACCGCCAGCCCATCACCCGCGGCGAAATTGAAGATGTGCGCGGCGTGCAGGTGAGCAGCAACATCCTGAAAACTCTGCTGGAGCGCGGCTGGATTCGCGAAGTCGGCGTGAAGGAAGTGCCGGGCCGCCCCAGCCTGTTCGGCACCACTCACCAGCTGCTCGACGACTTGAACCTGAAGAGCCTCGACCAGCTGCCGGAGCTGCCGGCCATCAAGGACATGGAGCAGCTCGAAGCCGCACTCACGCGCCTCACCGAGACGCCGGTGGCGGATGAAAGCACAGCACCCGGCGACACCACGATTCACTGATTCACTTCCAGAAACATCGCAGCACCTACACGCCGGGAGGCGTCGATTCATGTCAGAACGTATTCAGAAGTTTCTCTCCGGCCTCGGCTATGGCTCGCGCCGCGAAGTGGAGGAGTGGATCAACGACGGCCGCCTGGTCGTCAATGGCGAGCCTGCTACGGTGGGGCAGAAGATCGGCGAGGCCGATTCCGTGAAGCTCGATGGCAAGCGCCTGTCTCTGAAGGCGGGCAACGAGCCCATGCGCGTGCTGCTCTACAAGAAGCGCACCGGCGAGATGGTGACGCGCGATGACCCCGAGGGTCGCCGCACCGTGTTCCGCAAACTGCCGGAACTCGAAACCGGCCGCTGGATTGCCGTGGGTCGCCTGGACGTCAACACCTCCGGCCTGCTGTTGATGACCAACCACGGCGAGTTGGCCCGCCGCCTCACGCACCCCAGCTTCGAGCAGAAGCGCGAATACGCCGTGCGCGCGCTGGGCGACGTGAGCGAAGACGCGTTTGCCAATCTACGCAAGGGTGTGATGCTGGAAGACGGCGAAGCGAGCTTCGAGAGTATCCGCTTCGGCGACAACGAAGTGGATGATGACGAGGGCGATGAGGGCGGCGGCACGGGTCGCGCCAACAAGTGGTTCATCGTCACCATCGCCGAAGGCCGTAACCGCGAGGTGCGCCGCCTGTTCGAGAGCCAGGGCCTCACCGTCAACCGCCTCATCCGCACTGCCTACGGGCCGATCAAGCTCGGTGGCGGCATCAAGAGCGGCAGCTACCGCGAGGCCACGGCCGAAGAGCTGAAACGGCTCATGGAAGGGGTGAACCTCGATGCCAAGGAAATGCTGCCCGAGCGCGTGCGCGAGTCGCATCGCACCAAGAGCGACTACAGCGCCCACAAGCCGCCGCGTACTGAGGGTGAGGCCGCTGCCGCGCCCAAGGCCAGCACCGCGCCGGTGAAGCGCGGCGACAGCAAGACCGCACACCGCGCCGCCGCCGCACTCGCCAAGACCAAGCGCCGCGATGGCGGCAATGTCTGGGTGAAGGCCACGCGCGATGAGCGCAAGCAGGTGGAACGCGCCGAGAAGCGCTCCGAGCGCAGCGGCAGCGATGTGGAGGAGCCCACCTATGTGGTCAAGCCCGCCCGCGTCGGCGGCGATAGCCCCTGGGGCAAGGCGCGCATCGTGGCGGTGGAATCGCTCGATGATTCCGGCGACAGCGGCAGCGAGCCGCAGCAGTTCAAGGCCAAGGGTTTTGGCGCCAAGAGCGCGCGCAGCTACAGCGAGCGCGGCGACCACGCCCCAGCCGCGCCCACCCGCAGCTACAAGCGCGATGACGGCGAGCGCAGCTACACCCCGCGCGATGTCGGCGCTGGCCCGCGCAAATCCTTTGGTGACAAGGCGGCCAAACCCTATGGCGAGCGCAAGCCTTACGGTGATCGTCCCAAGCCTTATGGCGACAAGCCCGCCTTCGGCAACGCCATCCGTAAAACCTACGGCGAGCGCCCCGCGCGCGAAGACGGCGAGCGTCCGCGCTTCGTGCGCCCCGACAAACCCAGCGTGAGCAAGCCCTATGTGCGCAAGGGGCCGGAGCGCAGTGACCGCCCGGCCTACGCGCCGCGCGATGGCGCCAAGCCCGCGTTCAAGCCGCGTGGCGAGGCCGGTGCTGAGCGCAAGCCTTATGGCGACCGCCCACGTCGTGACGACAGCGCCGGCTTCAAGCCGCGTTTCGGCAGTGGCGGCAGCGATGCAGCGCGCCCGGCCTACAAGCCGCGTGCGGCCGGTGGTGACGAGCGTCCGCGCTTTGGTGGGGCGAGCACCGACCGCAAGCCCTATGGTGCCAAGCCGGCACCGCGCACGGCCAAACCCACGCAGCGCTTCGTGGTGAAAGATGGCGCCGCCACGCGCCCCGGCAAGCCGCAGATGGGCCTGCGCAAGAAGAAGGACGACACCGACGATTGATGGGTAGCGCGCCGGCACGGGGCAGTTGATTGGCCCCGCAGCCGGCGCCTTGTTGTGGCGGGCGGCACCACACCGGGGAGACGAGCGCATGGCGATTGAGGCGATCTACCGCAGGGCACGGGAGGCACCACAGCAGTTGGCCATGCTGCGCCACGGCGTGACGTGGACCTACGCCGACTTCGCGCAGGCCATCGAGCGGGCCCGTTTGCGCTTTGCAGCCCAAGCCTGGCCGCCGCGCGGCACGGTGCTGCTCGCGGTGGATGATCTCGCGCTGGCCTGGATTTGCGGTCTGGCGCTGCGCAGCCTGGGCTACACCACGGTTTCGGTGCCGGTAGATAAAAATCTGGGAGCGTTATTGCTGCCCGATCTCTGTGCTGTGGTGTGCACGACGGAGGAGTCGCCATCGGCGCTGCTTTCCTTCGCGGCTCAGCGACAGTGGGCGAGTTGCCTGGCCGATGGCCTGACCTTGCGCACGGCAGCAGAGCTGCCACTGCCGCAGTGGACTCAGGATCACGCCAGCGCCGGTCATGTTCTGATGACCTCCGGCACCACCGGCAGCTACAAGATGGTGCTGCGCGATGCGCGCGCAGAAGCCATCACCCTGGCCCGGCGGGCCGCCATCAGCGGTATCGATGCCAACTCGGTGGTCTTCGCCGGCGCTTTCCCCATGCTCACCGCCGGCGGCTATCACTGGCCGCTGATGACCTGGGGTGTGGGAGGCATGGTGATCTTCCATCAGCAGGCCCATCCCCATCTCGCTCTGCAGGGTCGCAAGGTGACGCACTGCTTTGCCACGCCATCCACACTCAACCATCTGCTGCAGGCGCCGCCATCGGCACTGGAACGCAGCGAGTCCATGCGCCTGTTGGTGACCGGCGGAGCCCTTCCGCGCGTGCTGGCCGAAGCCGCACGGACGCGACTCACGCCAGCGGTGTTCACGGTGTATGCCTCCACCGAAGCGCTCACGGTGGCGGTATCGCCCTACGATTTCGAAGAGCACACGCAGTGGCATCGCGTGCATTCCTCACGCGAGGTGCAGGTGGTGGATGACACGGGGCAGGTGCTGCCCGCCGGTGAAACGGGGCTGGTGCGGGTGCGCCTGCTCGATGGTTTGCAAGGCTATCTGCACGATGCCGCCGCGACGGCACGGTTTTCCGCGATGGCTATTTCTACCCCGGCGATCTCGGCGTGCTGGCAGCGGATGGCCGGCTGGCCTTGCAGGGGCGTGTCACCGAGGTGGTGAACGCGCTGGGCAGCAAGATCGCCACCGCGCCGGTCGAGCAGCAACTACAGGACCAGCTCGGCGTGCAGGCCGTGTGTCTGTTCTCGGTTGAGCAGCCGGAGGGGGAGGAAATTCACCTCGTCGTCGAAACCGCGAAGGCTCTGGATGAAGCCTCGTTCCGTCAGGTGCTCCAACCGGTGCTGGGCAAGCTGTTCGTGCGCTTCCACTGCCACACGCATCCACAGTTTCCACGCAACGCCATGGGCAAGGTGCAGCGCCTCCGGCTGCAACACGAGATTCTCAGCCGCGCCGCGAAGCCTGCCTAAACAGCCTGACCGCTCAGCGGCTTGCCGGCCGCCGAGAGCAGCCACACCAGCCGTTTTGCCGCCATCTCGGGCGTCGGTGCTTCGGTGGCACTTTCGCCCGAGAAACCCTTCACGCGCACAGCGGTGCGCATCGGCCCCGGATGGTAGGTATTGAAGCGCAGCTGCGGGTGGCTGCTGGCCGATTCCAGCGCCCAGGTGGCACTGAGTGCCTCAAGTGCGGCCTTGGTGACGCCATAGCTGCCCTGGTAGGCGCGGGGCGTGCGGCCGCCCGTATCGCTGGTGAACACCACGCTGGCGTCGGCGGATTTCTCCAGCAGCGGCAGACAGCTGCGGGTGAGCACATAGGCCGCCGTGAGATTGGTTTGCAGCGCGTCCATCCAGTCCTTGGGCGGCACTTCGGCCAGGCGCATGAAGCCAGTGAAATGCGTGGCGCAATGCGCCAGGCCATCGAGCTTGCCGAACTCCTGTTCCAGCGTCTCGGCCACGTTGAGATGGTCGTTCCAGCTCGCTCCATTGAGGTTGAGCGGCACGATGCCCGGCTGCGGGCCACCTGCCTTCTCGATGGCGTCGTAGGTGGCTTCGAGCTTTTTCACGGTGCGCCCGAGCAGAATCACGGTGGCACCACAAGCTGCCGCCTCGATGGCGGTGGCACGGCCCAGGCCATCGCCCGCACCGGTGACGAGAATGACGCGGCCGGCGAGGGTAGCGGGGTTCAGTTCGGGATGTTCGGGGAGGCTCATGCCGCTGTGGACTCGATGAGTTTCAGAAGGTCGATAGGGGTGGCGCAGGTGAAGTCAGCGTTCCAGCTCGCCAGCGCATGCTCGCCCTCGTAGCCCCAGGCGGCGGCCACGGTGCGCATGCCGGCGGCGCGGCCGGCGTCGATGTCGCGCTTGTCGTCGCCCACGTACCAGCACTGTGCAGGCGCAACACCTGCGCGTTCGCAGGCCAGATACAGGCCATCGGGCGCGGGCTTGGCATTGGGCACTTCATCGGCGCTGACAGTGGCGCAGGAGGCAGCATCCAGCTGGAGTGCGGCCATCAGGGCATCGGTGTAGCGCTGGGGCTTGTTGGTCATCACGCCCCAGCGCACGCCTAAACGAGCGAAGCCCGCGAGCGTTTCGGCAAAGCCCTCGAACAGGCCGGAGTGGTCGGCGAGGTGGGCTGCGTAGTGGGTCAGAAAAGCCTCGCGATGGCGCGGAAAGTCTCCATGCTCGGGCGTGATGCCGATGGCCTTGCCCAGCAGACCGCGTGCGCCGGCAGAAGCGTGTGAGCGGTAGTCGGCCAACGGCAGCGGCGCCAGCCCTAGGCTCTCGCGAATGAAATTGGCGGCACCGCCCAGGTCCGGTGCGGTATCGACCAGCGTGCCGTCCAGATCAAAAAAGATGGCTTTTGGCGCGCATAGGCGCGCGGTTGCAGCAGGCCTCATTGCGGCTTCCGGCAATACAGGAAGTAGTTCACGTCGATGTCGTCGTTGATCTTGGCGAGCTTGGTGAGCGGGTTGTATTGCAGACCCTTGATCTCGACCGTCTCCAGCCCGGCGTTGCGGGCATAGGCCGCCAGCTCGCTGGGCTTGATGAACTTGGCGTAGTCGTGGGTGCCGCGCGGCACGAGGTTGAGCACGTATTCGGCGCCAACCACCGCGAGTGCAAAGGCCTTGGGGTTGCGGTTGATGGTGGAGAACACCAGCGCAGCACCCGGCTTGGCGAGCGCGGCAGCCGCAGCCACCACGCTCTCCGGGTCCGGCACGTGTTCGAGCATTTCCAGGCAGCAGACGAGATCGAAGCTGGCGGGCACCTCGGCGGCCAGTGCCTCCGCGCTGATGGCGCGGTACTGGGCCTGGATACCGGATTCCA